>DVJG01000068.1 GCA_018710805.1 Candidatus Faecousia faecipullorum | reverse complement strand
AGCTCCGTCAGCTCGAAGAGGTCCATGGTAAGCCGGGACATAAGCTGGCCCGTGCGGTTCTGGTCGTAGAAGTCAAAACTCAGCTCCTGCATATGGTGGAAGAGGTCCCGCCGGATGTCCGCCTCCACCCGGATACCGAAGGTATGGCCGTAATAGGCCACCACGAAATTCAACACGGACCGCAAGACGTAGCACACCGCCACAATGGCCATGACCGTGAAGAACGTCCGGTACATCTGATTGGGAAGCATATCATACAGAGCGCTCCGGGTCACCAGAGGAAACGCCAGGTCCACCGCCGCAATCCCCGTAGCGCAGAGAATATCCGCCGCGAAAATGGCCTTGTGGTTTCGGAAATAGTGCAGAAAAATCCGCAGCGGCGACTTTCGCTGATATTCTTTGGTTGTCATATCTCTCATCTCCGATTCCAAAATAATGAATTATTTTACCACAAAAGCAAGAAAAATGCAACTGCTCCCCTTTCAGAAATCCCCTTTTTGTGATACCATAGGGAAAAAGGAGGCGTAATGATGGAAATTCTCTATTGCAGCGAAGCATTGATTCTTTGTTGTAAACCCGTGGGGCTGGATTCCGAGAAGGAGGTCCCGGCGCAGCTGCACAGGCAAGCAGGCGGGACCTTTTATCCGGTCCACCGTCTGGACCAGAATGTGGGCGGTCTCATGGTCTACGCCCGGACCAAAGAAGCGGCGGCGGAACTGAGCCGGGTCATTGCATCCGGAGAAATGGAAAAAGAATACGTGGCGCTGGTCCACGGCACGCCGCCGGAGCAGGGAGACTGGACGGACCTTCTCTTTAAGGACGCAAGGCGGAACAAGGTCTTTGTCGTGAACCGGCCCAGATCAGGCGTCAAGGAAGCCAGGCTGGAATTCAAAACCCTGCACGCCGGAAAGGAATCCTTGGTCCGCATCCGGCTCCATACGGGAAGAAGCCATCAGATTCGGGTCCAGTTCGCCAGCCGGGGCTTTCCCTTGGTGGGTGACCACAAATATGGGGCCAGAGATTCCTCCCCGGCCCCGATGCTCTATTCCTGTAAACTGGCCTTTCCCTTTGGCGGTAAGGTCATGTCCTTTGAAAAACTGCCGGACTGGGTGATTTAAGTTGGCTTATACTGGGCTTTCCACTTTCCGGAAGCCATTCTCGCAACAAAGAACGCCGCCCGGCAGACCCAGTCCACAATCATGGCGGCCCATACGCCCTTGGCTCCGTAGCCCAGCTGGACGCAGAGCACCCAGGAGCCGATGATGCGGAACGCAAACATGGAGCCGACCCCAACCACCATGGTAAATTTCACGTCGTTGGCGGCTCGCAGAGCATTTGGCAATACGAATGCCGCAGGCCAGAGCACAATGCCGCACCCGGCATGGATGTAAACCAGCTGCTTCGTCAGCTGGACGGTCTCCGGAGACAGGGAGCTGTACAGGCCGATGAGCGGCTCTACAAAGGTGATGAGCAGGACATTGCTGAGCCCCACCAGGGCGTAGCTCCAGACCATGAGCTTTTTCACATAGTAGCGCACCTGTTCCGGGTCCTGAGCCCCCACGCACTGGCCCACCACCGTCACCATGGCAAGGCCCATGGCCTGGCCAATGACAATGCCCATGGAGTCCAGGGTGTTAGCCACGGCGTTGGCAGAGGTCTGGACTGTGCCGAAGAGGGCAATCATGCTGACCACCACCAGCCGTCCCAGCTGGAAAAGGCTGTTTTCCAGGGCCGATGGGATGCCAATGTTCAGAATGCTCTTCATCATCCGGCCATCGATCTTCGCAAAGCCCTCCTTGTTAAGATGGAGCTCCTGCTTGGGGTTCGCCGCCAGGGCCAGGATAACCACCGCCGCCACGGCACGGGAAACCAGGGTGGGCACTGCCACACCTGCGACCCCCATGTGCAGGCCAAAAATGCAGATGGCGTTGCCGATGATGTTGATGGCGTTCATGAGCAAACTCACCTTCATGGACACCTTACTGTTGCCAACGGACCGGAAAATAGCGGCGCCTGCATTATAAAGGGCAATAAAGGGGAAGCTCAAAGCGGTAATCCGCAGGTAAGTAAGGCCTGCTGCCATAACGTCCTCTGCAATGGAGCCGAAAAAGAGCCGCATGATCCCCACGGCAAACACTTCACACAGCGCCATGGTAAGCGCGCCGATAAAGCCGGACATGAGCACCAGCTGGCCTGCGCTCTTTCTGGCCCGTTCTCCCTGGCGGGCTCCCAAAAACTGACTGGTAACCACTGCACCGCCGGTGGCAAGGGCCGCGAAGAGGTTCAAAATCACAGCGTTGATCATATCCACCAGGGATACGCCGGAAATGGCCGCCTCACCTACGGAGGACACCATAACGCCGTCGCACATACCAACCAGAATGGTAAGCCCCTGCTCAATGGCAAGGGGAATGATGAGCTTTATCAATCTTTGGTTAGAAAATAACCGTTCTTGTGTCATAATACGCCTCGATTAACACTTTTTTTACAAAAATCATAGCACGATTTTTCCCTCTCGTCAATTTGGCGGGAACCACAAGATTTCTGGAAATTTTCTTCGCTTTCCATTGCATTTTTTTCCCAGCCGTGATACCATAGGGATACAATGAACCTGTAAAGGAGAATGGTTATGTTCTATAAAAACGCCCGAATCTTTGCATCCGATTTTCAGTTTCACACCGGTGCCTTTGAAGTAAAGGACGGCCTCTTCGGCGCAGTTCTGCCGGAAAATGTCCCGGAGGACGCGGTAGACCTTCATGGCGCTACGGTGATTCCCGGCCTCATTGATGTCCACAGCCACGGCAACTCCGGCGCAGACTTCTCCGACGGCGATTATGAAGGCCTGAAGAAAATGGCCCAGTTTTATCTCTCCTGCGGTGTCACCTCCTTTGCCCCCGCTTCCATGACCCTGCCCTACGACGTCCTGGAAAAGGCCTTCGCCACTGCTGTACAGCTTCGGGACGAGGCTCCGGCCGGCTGTGCCCGGATCATGGGCATCCAGATGGAGGGCCCCTACTTCTCCTACAAAAAGCGCGGCGCCCAGAACCCCGACTACCTGAAGGAGCCGGACTTTGAGGGCTTCCGGAAGCTTTTTGAGGGCTGCGACGGCATGGTACGCATTGTGGACGTGGCTCCCGAGCTTCCCGGCGCCGCAGAATTTGTGGAAAAAGCCAGCAAGCTGTGTACCGTGTCCATTGCCCACACCGATACGGACTACGATAGCGCCAAGGCCGCTGTGGACGCAGGCGTCACCCATCTGACCCACCTGTACAACGCCATGCCCGCCATCCACCACCGCAATCCCGGCCCCATCCCCGCAGCCGTGGAGAATCCCAATGTCCAGGCGGAGCTCATCTGCGACGGATACCACATCCATCCCGCCTCCGTGCGTCTGGCCTTCACCATGTTCAAAAATCGAATGATCCTCGTCTCCGACTCCGGCCGCTGCGCCGGTATGCCCGAGGGCACCCAGTTCACCCTCGGCGGTCAGGACTGCTGGCTCCGGGGCGGCGTTGCCAAGCTTGCCGACGGCACCATCGCCTGCTCCGCCGCCAACCTCTGGGACTGTCTCAAAAACGTTCTGTCCTGGAACATCCCTGAAGAGGAGGCTGTGCGGGCTGCCACCTACAACCCCGCCAAGGCCCTGGGCGTTCAGGACAAGGTTGGCTCCATTGCGGAGGGCAAGTACGCCGACTTCATCGTCTGCGCGCCTGACTACTCCGAAAAGCGGGTCTTCCTGGGCGGCAAGGAGATTTAAGCATTCGGTAATTTGGATTTACTGGGAGGGACCGCTGGCCCCTCCCTTCCCATGTCAAAAACAGATTAAAATTGAGGTATTCTATGTTCCAACGTTACATCGGCGATCGGGCGTTCTATCGCCGGGTCCTGGGGGTGGCTATCCCCATCATCATCCAAAACGGCATCACAAACTTCGTCTCCCTGCTGGATAACATCATGGTGGGCCAGGTGGGCACCATGCCCATGAGCGGCGTTTCCATCGTCAACAGTCTGCTTTTCGTCTTTAACCTGGCGATTTTCGGCGCCTGCTCCGGCGCGGGTATCTTCACCGCCCAGTTTTTTGGCTCCCAGGACGATGAGGGCATCCGGCACACCTTCCGCTTTAAGCTTCTGACCTGTCTTCTTCTGACGGTTTTGGGAATGGTGCTCTTCCTGGTGGGCGGAAAGAGCCTGATCGAACTCTACCTCACAGGAGAAGGCGACGCCGCCGCTGCCCAGGAGGCCCTCCATCACGGCCTTCGCTATCTCCATGTCATGCTCTGGGGCTTTCTTCCCTTCGCCCTGAGCAATGCCTACTCCGGCACCCTCCGGGAAACCGGGGAGACCTTGGTGCCCATGATTGCCGGCGTGGCCGCGGTGTTTGTGAACCTCTTCCTGAACTACGTACTGATTTTCGGCCACTTCGGAGCCCCCGCTCTGGGCGTAGAGGGCGCCGCCGTGGCAACGGTGGTTTCCCGAGTCGTTGAGCTGGCCATTGTTGCCGCCTGGTCCCATCTGCACACCGCCCGGTATCCCTTTATGGTGGGCCTGTACCGCTCCATGCACATCCCGGCCCGGCTCTTCAAAATCATTTCCATCAAAGGAATGCCCCTGTTTGTCAATGAGCTTCTCTGGTCCATTGGCACGGCGGTGCTGAGCCAGTGCTACTCCACCTGCGGTCTGGACGTGGTGCCTGCCATGAATATTTCCAGCACCCTCTTTAACCTGGGAAGCGTGGTGTTCCTGTCCATGGGCAACGCCGTTGGCATTATCATGGGTCAGATGCTGGGAGCCAGCTATAATAAAGAAGAGATTCGGGATTCCAACCGGAAGCTCATTGCAGTGAGCGTGGTTTCCGGCAGCAGTTTCGGCATTCTCATGATTGCCTTTTCCAGCCTGTTCCCGGAAATTTACAACACCACGCAAAATGTGCGCGACCTTGCGGCACAGCTCATCTGCATCAGCGCCATCATGATGCCATTCAACTCCTACACCAACGCCACCTACTTCACCCTTCGCTCCGGCGGCCAGACCCTGGTGACGTTCATCTTTGACAGTTGTTTCATGTGGGTGGCCTGCGTACCCCTGGCCTTCGTTCTGACCCGCTGGGTTGGCATTTCCATTCTGCCTCTCTACGCCATCTGTCAGGGCACGGACCTGATTAAATGCGCCATTGGCGCGGTCATGCTGAAAAAAGGCAAGTGGATTCAGAATTTAACCGCATAATCATGCAAATAAGGGAGGGCTTTGGCCCTCCCTTCAGCTTGTCAAAAAAGCCTCGCAGAGTTTGCCGCCGTTGGCGGCAAATAGAGTCCAATCCGTTTTCTGCCGGGGCGTGTACCTGGCAGAAAACACTTCTCAGACTGCAAGTGTGGAATTTGTCCCCCA
>DVJG01000067.1 GCA_018710805.1 Candidatus Faecousia faecipullorum | reverse complement strand
CGGAAGCGGCACAATATTGAAGAAAAACACGCCTGATTTCTTAAAATCAGGCGTGTTTGACTGTCAAAAACCCCCAAGGGGCTTTTTGACAGGTTTTTTGCAGTCTCCTGCGCGCACGCCTTGTGCGCAGGGGCGCACAAGGCGCACACTTGGAGCCTGAGAAGTGTTTTCTGCCAGGTACAGAAGGTGAATTGCTCCGAAGGAGCAAGAGAGGCCACCCTGGGGTGCGCCCTGGCAAAAAACGGTTTTCATTTTATTTGCCGCCCCAGGCGGCAAACTCTGCGAGGCTTTTTTGACAAGCATACCCCCGGTTGGAGACTTCCAGCCGGGGGTATGCTTTATGCTTCGGTTTCTTCGGTTTCTTCCGCCTCAGGCTCGGGACGTCTGGGGCATCTGCCGTACATACAGGTCATGGTGTAAATCCGGTCTGCCAGGGCGTCGGCGTCGAAGCCTTCCTCCGCCCGCCAGGTCCAGTTGTCGTTGGTAAGGGTTCCGGGGAAGTTCATCCGACCGGCCTTGCCCAGTTCCAGATAGTCCTGCATCTGGGCAACGAAGAGCCTGGACACGGAGCCCATGCCGCCGCGAATCATGCCCCAGACCCAGCCTTCCTCGCTGTTCAGCCCCAGATAGGCTTTGGCGAAGGCCACGTCCTCTTCGGCGGCTTCGTCGAACCACTGCTTCACCGTCACATTGTCGTGGGTGCCGGTGTAGCACACGGAGTCCACGGGATAGCGGTGGGGCAGGTAGTCGCTTTCCTCCCGGGAGTCGAAGGCGAATTCAATGACCTTCATGCCGGGATAGCCGGAATCCACCTGAAGCTGCCTTACCTCCGGGGTGATGAAGCCCAGGTCCTCGGCAATGAAGTCCAGATCCGGCAGGGCGTTTCGGATGGCGCGGAGGAAGTCCATGCCGGGGCCCTTCACCCAGGCGCCGCCTCTGGCGGTCTTGTCGCCGTAGGGCACGGCCCAGTAGCTCTCGAAGGCCCGGAAGTGGTCAATGCGGGTGACGTCGTAGAGCTTTCCGGCGGCCCGGAGCCGGTGAATCCACCATTCATAGCCCGTGGCGGCGTGCTGCTGCCAGCGGTAAATAGGGTTGCCCCAGAGCTGGCCGTCGGCGGTGAAGGCGTCCGGGGGACACCCGGCCACCACCACCGGGTACAGGTCTTCGTCCAGCTGGAAAAGCTCCGGCTCGGTCCAGACCTCGGCGGAGTCCATGGGCACGTAAATGGGCACGTCTCCGATGATGCGGACCTTCTTTTCCGCCGCATAGGCCCGCAGGGCCTGCCACTGCTTCATGAATTCATACTGCATAAAGCATTGCAGACGGATTTCCTCCTCCAATGTCCGGCGCATTTTCTCCAGGGCCTCCGGGTCCCGGAACCGCAGCTCCTGGGGCCAGTCCAGCCAGGGCTTGCCGCCGAAATGGTTCTTGATGGCCATGAAGAGGCTGTAATCCGGAAGCCAGTCCCGGTTTTCTTCCAGGAATTTCCAGTAGTCCTCTCCGGGGACGAAGCGGCCGCAGGCGATTTTCAGGACCTGGAAGCGGCTTTCATACAAGGCTCCGAAGTCCACCCGCAGAGGGTCCTGGCCCCAGGGGAAGGAATCGATTTCCGCTTTTGTGAGAAGGCCTTCCTCCGCCAGGGTGTCCAGGTCAATGAGGTAGGGGTTCCCGGCGCAGGAGGAGGCGGACTGGTAGGGGGAATTGCCGTAGCCCGTAGGGGCCAGGGGCAGGATCTGCCAGAAGGCCTGACCGGATTTTTCCAGGAAGTCCACAAAATGGTAGGCGCTTTTTCCCATGGAGCCAATGCCGTAGGGGCCCGGCAGGGAACTTAAGTGCATCAGAATTCCGCTTTCACGCATGGTTTTTCTCCTCAAATGTACGAAAGATTGACTACTTTTGGCGGATGCTCTCCCGCTGAACAATGGCGTAGGGCACGATTTCGTGCCGGGCCGGGGCGCTGTCCTCAATGGCGGCGAGAAGCACCTGAAGGCTCCGCTTTGCCAGGTCCCGGACATTCTGGCGCACCGTGGCGAGCCTGGGCACCAGGTAGCTGCCAAGAGGCAGACCGTCCACGCCCATGACCGACACGTCCTCCGGGACCTTCAACCCCTGCTCCGCCAGGGCCCGGATGGCGCCGATGGCAATGACGTCGGCGGCGGCAAAAATGGCGGTGAAGCTGCGTCCCTGGCTGAGAAGGTCCTGGGCGGCTTCGTAGCCTCCCTGGTAGGAATAGCGCACGGCCCGATAGCTTTTCTCCGGGTCGAAGGGGATGCCCCTAGATCGGAAGGCGTCCAGGCACCCGTCCATACGCAGGCGGCTGGTGTCCGAAATGGCGGGGTCGCCGCCGATGACGGCAATGTGCCGATGGCCCAGGGAGATGAGAAGCTCCAGAGCCTCGCAGGCGGCCTGGCGGTCGTCAATGGTAACGCTGGAAAGGTTCTCAAAAGGCAGCTGGGATGCGTCGCTGGTCACCAGAACGCAGGGCACGTCGATGGCGGCGAAATTCTCGGCGAAGTTTCCGGTATTGCCCCCCAGGAAGAGAATACCCAGAGGCTTTTTCTCCGGAATGAGCCGCAGGGCCCGGAGGACCTCGTTGCTGTCCTCGTCCATGTAGTCCACCGCCAGCTGATAGGGCGTCTCTGCCACCAGACCCTGGATGGCCTCAATCATTTCGGCGAACAGGTCGTTTCGCGTGCCCTTTACCACCAGAAGAATGTTGGTGGAGTGAATCTGCTTGAGCTGTTTGGCGTTCTGGTTCAGCTGGAAGCCGCACTCCTGGGCCGCGGCCAGAATGGCAGTCCGGGCCTTCTCGCTGACGTTGGGGTGCCCGTTCAGGGCCCGGGACACCGTGCCCACGGCGTACCCAGTTTTTATGGCAAGGTCTTTGATGGTCATGATGTCACGCTCCCGCTTTTGAAGTCCGCCTGGAAAGGCCGCGGAACCGGAAAATTATCCTTTCACCGCGCCGGCGGCCACGCCTTTGATGATGTGCTTCTGGCAGAAGAGGTAGACGATGATAATGGGGATAATGCTGAGCATAATCACGGCCATGGTGGCGCCCATATCCACGGCGCCGTAGCTGCCCTTGAGGTACTGGACGTGAATGGAAATGGTCATATACTTGGTCCGGTCCAGAACCAGGTAGGGCAGCAGATAGTCGTTCCAGACCCACATGAGCTCCAGAATGCCCACGGAAATCAGGGTGGGTTTCAGCATGGGCAGCACCACGTTAAAGAAGGTACGCAGGGGCCCGCAGCCGTCAATGGCGGCGGCCTCCTCGATTTCCATGGGCAGTCCCTTTACGAAGCCCAGGAACATGAAGATGGCAAGGCCTGCGCCGAAGCCAAGATACACAATGGGAATGGTGTAGGGGGTGTTGAGCTTCAGCTGGTCGGCGGTGAAGGTCAGGGTGAACATGACCATCTGGAAGGGCACGATCATGGAGAAGAGGCACAGGTAGTAGAAAATCCGGGAAGGTAGGCTGTTGACCCGGGCGATGTACCAGGCCGACATGGAGCAGAACAGGAGAATCAGGGCCACGGAAACCACGGTAATGAACAGGGTGTAGCCCACGGACTTTAAGAAGGGGTAGTTGCCGAAGGTCAGGCCCTTGACGTAGTTGGCAAAGCCCACGAAGCTCTCGGCGGTGGGAAGCTTGAAGGGCTCCAGGTTTACGAAGGTGTTGGCCTTCAGGGAGTTCATGAGCACCTCAAAAATGGGCATGATCCAGACGAGGCACAGAACCGTAAAGAAAATGGTCAGGATGGTGGAGCCGGTGCTGTAGCCGCTGAGTTTCTTCTTTTTCATCACTGCTGGACCTCCTTTGCGCGGGTGGCGGCCTGCTGGGTAATGGCCAGCACGGCAACCAGGATGAAGAACACAACGGCCTTGGCCTGGGCCACACCGTGGTATTTCTTGCCGATGTTGTAGGTGGAGTAGATGTTCAGGGCCAGAAGTTCCGTGATGTTCAGCTTGGCGCCGTTCTGAATGACGCTGGGCAGGCCGCCGGTCAGGGCCATGTTCTGGTCGAACATTTTAAAGGAGTTGGTCAGGGTCAGGAAGGTGCAGGTGGTGATGGAGGGCATGACATTTGGGATGATGACCTGGAACAGGGACTGGCTGCCCGTGGCGCCGTCGATGCGGGCCGCTTCCAGCATATCCTCCGGCACGGCCTGCAATCCTGCGATGTAAATGATCATCATGTAGCCGATCTGCTGCCAGGCCACCAGAATCACCAGACCCCAGAAGCCGTAGGTGCCGTTAGAGGTCAGGTAGGTGCCGTACTGCTTGAGGATGCCGTCAAAGATCATGCTCCAGATGTAGCCCAGCACCACGCCGCCGATGAGGTTCGGCATGAAGAACACGGTCCGAAACAGGTTGGCGCCCCGCATTTTCTGGGTCAGGGCGTAGGCGATCATAAAGGCGATGACGTTGATGAGGATAATGGACACAATGGCGAAAAGGGCGGTGTTTTTGAAGGCGTTCCGGAAGCCTGGGTCAGCAAATACCTTCACATAGTTGGAAAAGCCCTCCCATTTTGCATCCCTGGGGGTGTTGAAGGAGCAGAAGGACAGGTAAATGCCCTGCATAAAGGGCCAGACGAAGCCGATGACGAAGGCCAGAAAGGTGGGCAGGATGAAGATGGGTGCCAGACGCCGGATGGGCCGCTGGACGAGATTGACCGATTTCTTTTTTCTTTGAGCCAAGGTGATCTCCCTCACTTTCATGAATGTTTTTGGGCGGATACGAGATACCAGATACGCCCTGGAGGTTCCAGCGCATATCTCGTATCTCGGCCCGGGGGATTTGTTCCTGTAGGGGAGGGGCTTGCCCCTGCCTCTGCTGTGGCTGTGGAGCCGTAAGGAACCGTGGTACAGCAGTACGATTTTGGGCGGTTAGGCGGACATACCGTCCAAGAAGAAAAGGGGCGGGCAGTAAGCCCGCCCCTCAGCTTGTCAAAAGACTTCCCTGCTATTTTGGATTGCCCTCTGTAGGGGAGGGATTTATCCCTCCCTCCGAGGTAAAGGCCAGTGCCTGTATAGCAGGACAAGAGGAAGGCATGAGCCTGCCCTACTATATATAACCGTTTCGGGGACCCTTTCCGTTGCTCCCAAAGTCCGCAAGGGGATTTTTGACAGCCTAGGGGCGGGCAGTAAGCCCGCCCCTAAATAAGGATGCTGAAGGAAATTAGCCGTGCTGAACGGCGTACTCAATGGCCCAGCCGTCCACGAAAGCGGAGACAACAGCCTCCCAGTTGGCGTCGGTGGGGTCAGCGGAGTAGGCGGCCAGAGCGGAGACAACGGTGGCTCTCCAGGAGTCCACGTTGGGGGTGTGGTTGAAGGCCCAGGTCACTACGTAGTTGCCGTTGGCGGTGTATTCATTGGCGGCGGCGAAGAACACGTTCTCGGGGGTCTTGGCGTTCTTGAAGGGGATGGGTCCGAACTGCTCAGCCATCATGGTGGTGCCCTCGTCGGAGGTCACGACCCAGTGGATGAAGTCCAGAGTGGCCTGGATGTCGGCGGGATCTGCCTTGGCGTTGACGGCCCAGCAGTTCTCGGTGCCGCAGCACAGGCCGGAATTCTCTTCGCCCTCAGCGCCGCAGTAGATGGGGATCATGGTCAGGTCTTCGGGCTTCATGCCGGCTTCCACCAGGCCTGCGTACTCCCAGGAGCCGTTCTGATAGAAGACAGCCTTGCCTTCCTTGAATTCGCCGGTGGACTGTTCGCCGGTGCCGGTGGACAGGGTCTTGGGGTCAGCGGCGGTGTCGGTGATGTACAGGTCCCAGATGTTCTTGAAGAGGTTCATGTAAGTGCCCTTGATTTCGGCGGGCTGCTCGGTGATGCCGTCTTCGGTGAACTCATAGTACAGGGGCATATTGGCCAGGTGGCCGGAGAAACGCCAGGAAGAGGAGCCTTCCAGGCCGGGAGCGGAGAAGGCGTCGAAGCCCAGCTCGGCGGAACGGGCATGGATGTCGTCGGCAATGGCCTTCAGGGTGTCAAAGTTCTTGATGTCCTCAACGGCGTAGCCGGCCTCGGCCAGCAGAGCCTTGTTGACGATGATGCCGAAGGCCTCGTAGCAGTAGCCCAGAGCCTTCAGGGCGCCGCTCTCGTCGTAGAGGTTAAAGTCGTTGGTGGTCAGCTCACCGGCGACGGGGGTGCCGTTCAGGTCCAGGCAGTAGTCGCCCCAGTCCAGAAGACCCTGGGCGTTGCCGCACTGGAACAGGGTGGGGGCGTCGGTCTTGGCCATTTCGGCGGTGAGGGTGTCGGAGTAGGTGCCGGAAGCGGCGGTGACGACCTTGACTTCCACGCCGGTCTGGGCGGTGTAGGTCTTGGCCAGCTCCTGCCATGCGGCATCGGCTTCGGGTTTGAAGTTCAGGTAGTAGACGGAACCGGCGGCGCCGTCAGCGGCGGCTTCGGTTTCAGCGGGGGCTTCGGTTGCTTCGGTTGCTTCGGGAGCAGCGGGAGCCGTGGTCTCAGCGGGGGTGCTGCCGCCGCAGGCGGCCAGACCAAGCACCATGCAGACTGCCAGCAGCATTGCGATGAGCTTTTTCATGATTTTTTCCT
>DVJG01000006.1 GCA_018710805.1 Candidatus Faecousia faecipullorum | reverse complement strand
CATGGTCTGCTCGATCTCGTTCAGGTGCGGGTACAGTTTCCCGTTCACCATCATGGCGTTGAACAGGACCGGCCGATGCTCCTTCAGATAATCCCGGCGCATCCTCCCGTACCGGCCCAGGGGTTTCGTTTCTTCCAGCTTCAGGTCGGGGATCAGATAATCTCCGTTCTTGGTGTAAGTCAGGTTGTTCTCCATGTGTGACGCTCCTTTCCGCGAATTTGGCTCGTTCATAGTTTTGGATGGTAATGCCGATCTGCCGCAACACCTGCTGGTTGCTCTGGCTGACCGCCGTTCCCAGGGCGGCCACCGCCTCCGGGGTATTGAAATCGAAGATACTTAAAAAGTCCTCATGGTCGAAGTAGCCTTCCGGCTCCAATCCACACCGGGACAGCAGCGAGTAGGTAATGCTGACCGTTGCGGCATTTCTGAACTGCACTCCGATGTTAAATTCATCATAGCCTTCCAGAAAGCTCCCGTCAACGATGTCGAGGATGTCCCGCTTGTGTTCCACCCAATACTCGCTGACAAGCTGGGCCGCGATGCTTTCAAGCTGCTCTGCCAGGTTGTTTTCGGGCGGAGCGCCAAACCGTTCGGCAAGCACCTGGGCCACCGCCGCCTCATGCTCCGGGCGAAGCTCCCACAGGAAGGGGTGACGGGAATTTTTCCGCAGGCCGGTGTCGGAAATGTCGAAAACATACCGAAGCCGGGGCTTTTCGCGGGAATTGTCCACAAGGGCGATGCCCTTGGAGCCGCGCCGCACATACCGGCGCATGGTGTCGTTCCAGAGGTCATATTCCGCACAGGCCGTTGCGTCCGGGCGCTGGGCGAAGATCATAAGCTGCTCGTGGAAGGGATACTTATACAGCCGGGAGGCTGTGGTGAGAAATGCTGTCCACCTCTGCCAGCTATCCGTCAGGTGGGTGGCGGTGTAGCTGGCCATCGCAGAATAAAATTCCAGGTTACTCATCATAGGCATTGTCCTCGCTGTCAAAATCCGGGTACAGTTCCAGCTCGGCAAATGCTTCATCGGTCATGGCGGACAGCTTTTTTAGGGCGGAGTCGGTAAGCTCCAAAAGCTCCGTTTCATCTGCGCCCAGGTAGCCGCGCATCTCGGTGAGGGCCTCGATCAGCTCCTGGCGGGTCCCGTCCCCGGAATTGTAAATGCACATCAGGTTGATTTCTTCAAAGGTAAAGTTGTTCATATCAAAGCTCCCTTTCCGCGCTCTTTTTGGGCGCTGTCTTTTTCCGCTCCTGTTTCGGACTCTGCCGGAGCTGTTCCATCACAGATTTTTTCTTGTCCCGTTCCTCCCGGTGGACGGCATCTGCCAGGTCCATCAGGGAAATGGGCTGTCCGCTTCTTGCCTGCGCCTCCAGCTCCGCCACCGTTGCTTTGGGGCCGTTGTTGATGATGCCGTCAATCATGCCGTAATCATCTTCAACGGTCATTTCCGCATTTTTCAGCGGATTGGTCGGGAGAAAGCCGGGGATTTCCTGAAAACCAATGCTGTCGCAGTAATGGCAGGATACCACGCCATCCCTTTTTATCGCAACGATGTCGCTGACGCTCATGGATGGGCTGTGGAAGTCTGCTGGGCGGTGAAAATTGAACTGTTCAAACAGCTTGTGAAGCCGCCCGTCCATGCTGCCGGTTTCCGGGAGCGGAGCGGTATAGACCAGATCATAGTTGCCACGCTCCACAGAAAGGTCATGGGCGTTCAGCCAGTCCATATTCATAAAGCGAAGTCTCTGCGGGTCATTCTCGGCCACCTGGTAAATGGCGAAGCAGTCCCCCTCATGGGAAAGAAATGCCCGTTCCCGTTCTTCCTGGTGGTTCAGGCGGTCCTGCACCCGCGCATCGAACTCCGGGCTTTCCTCCCATTCCTCGCGGGAAACGGCATACATGGTCCCGGCGGCCTGGGTGTCAAATTCTTCCCGGTCAAACAGCATCTCCGCGCTGCCGCCATCCACCACCGCATACACCGTCAGATCCCGCTCGTAAAGCTCTATCGCCCGCTCTTTGGAAAGGGGGAGCATATCCCCGTCCCGGTAGCCGCACTTTTCCAAATCATCCAGCGTGAGCATCGGGTCCGGCATAGGGTACTCATCCAGCGTCTGCTCCGGGGCATCCGGCAGCATGGTACTCTCCGGGACGGCGGCCTGGGCCGCTGCCTCCTGCATCTGCTGGTAGGCCGCCTCCTGCAAGGTTTCAATCATGGCAAGGG
Source organism: Candidatus Faecousia faecipullorum (assembly GCA_018710805.1). Classification (GTDB taxonomy): domain Bacteria; phylum Bacillota; class Clostridia; order Oscillospirales; family Oscillospiraceae; genus Faecousia; species Faecousia faecipullorum. The sequence goes on along the minus strand of DVJG01000006.1, from coordinate 2,944 downwards.
GCGCATACTTGATGGACTGGCCTCCCAGGTCGTGCATCTCGCAGATTTTCAGGGCGGCGGTGGACAGGGGCAACTCCGGCGCATCCAACTGTCCGCCATCCATCTGGTGGAGGGTGTCTTTGTCATAGAGGGTGTAGTCATAGCCGCCCTCGGTGGTTTGCAGATGCAGATACACCGCTTCATCCAGAAGCAGCAGTTTTTCCTGTACAGGCGCAAGCTGATCCAGCCGCTGCATCAGCTCCGCAGCCTTTGCGGTATCTTCCCCCGGCTCATTTTCATCCAGGACGCTTTGAAGCCATTCCTGGACACTATGCGCTCCGCCATGCCGGAGAGAAGCCGCAAGGTCTTTCACCGCAGCCTCCCGGTCCTCCACCTGGTCCCGATATTCATAAGGGTCAAAATCAAAGGCAAACTGGTCGATGTCGGAGGCAAGCTGGTCGATGGGGTCCAGCTCCGGTGCAGCGGGTTCCTCCGCTGCCGGTTCTTCCGCAGCCGGGGCCGTCTGCTCCGGCTCATTTTTCTGCTCGGACAGGTCAATGCCCTGTTCCTTGCAGACCTCGGCAAAGTGCTTTTCGATACCGGCGATCATGCTGCCAGCGGTTTTATTGATGGTATTCAGGCAGGCCCGAAGCTCCGACAGCTCCCGGTCCTTGCAGTAGGAGGCCACATAGCCGAAGCTGTTCTCCCCGGTTTCGATGCCGAAATACTGGCAGACCATGTAGGAAGTGCTTTCCGCCTCGATTTCCTCGATCTGGTGGGACTTGGGCTTTGGCGGCTCTTTGTCCGGGTCCCCGGCAGCGGCCTCCATCCTCTGCTTTTCATAGTTGTGCAGGGTGGCATGGGTCATCTCATGGATGCAGGCGCACACGGTCTGGACCTCGCTCATCCCTTGCCGGATGGCGATGCGCTGGGCGGTGGGACTGAAAAAACCGTCCATGTTGTCCTGCATTGGTTCGATGGTCAGGGGGACCGGCGAAGTGCGCCGCAGGGCCTCCATGAAAGCATCATAGTGCTGGACATTCCCAAACAGGTCGGCGGCAAGCTGGGGCAGCGGCTTTCCCTCGGTCTGTGCGTAGTCAAACACTTTGATGGGCCGGAAAGTGGGGATTTCAATTTCCTTTTCCTCCATCACCACTTTGCCATTGGCATCCAGCACCGGGGCCTTGGTGTCCGGGTCAAGCTTCTGTTCCTCGATTTTCTTCTTGTAGGGTGTGGGGGCGATAATCGTAATGCCATGTTCGCCCCGCTTCACATGGCGCTCAAATTGCTGCCACTTGTTATAACCGGCCACTTTAGTCGCGTTAGGGCGCTGTAAGCGAATGAGCATCTGGTTATTGACGGAATAGGTGGGAAAGCGGGACATGACTTTCAGATACTCGGCATACTTGCCGCTGTCAAACACTTCCCGGATGCCTGCCTCGATCTTCTCACCCAGGTCTTTCAGGCGTTCCTTGTTGGTGGGCTTATCAGCCATGAGATTTCAGCTCCTTTCCTGAAAAAATAAGCCCCCGCAGGGGAAGAAAACTCATCCCTTGCGGGGGCGGAAATGTAACGGTTTAAAACACGGTTTTGAGGGGTTCAGGGGAAAACATACGGCAATGCACAAACGGGGCCGGAAATGCCTTGAAATACCTGGGCTTTCCGGCCCCGAAAGCGTTACATCTGTCCCCGATAGCGGCGCACCCGTTCACGGGCTTTCTTCCGCTGTTCAAAAGCGGCGCAGCGGGGACAATACAAGGCCCGGTTGCTTCTGGCCTGGAAGGGCTTGCCGCAGGACCGGCAGCGTTTCAGATCATCGGCTCCCTGGCCGATGGCCGCGCACAGCTCCGCATCCGCAGGCAGAACCGCCTCCTTAAAATACCGGCAGAGAAGGGAGTAAGAAATGCTCTGCACGCAGACGCATCCCTCGCCTTCATCCAGGGCCAGGCAGTTTCCTTCATCATAGTTGGCGCACAGGCGGCGGATCAGTTTCCGGGCGCGCCGGAGCTGGCCCTCCGTCATGCGAGGCTTATCCATTCCCGAACACCAGCTTGAAGTTGGTCTTTTCGCCGGTGTCCTCCATCACCACCGTTGCATCATAAGTCTTGCCGGTTTTCTCCGAATAGCAGCCGGTGAGCTTCATCCGGCCATCTTTCAGTAGAGAGGCGGCCACCGACTTGGTGAGGTTCTTTTTCTTGGCGGTGAAAAACTTGCTGTTTTTCCAAAGGGCAAACCGGCAGCCAGCGTTTTCGCAGAAAAATCCCTGCTTGCGCTCGGTGACAGCCCCGCCGCAACGGGGGCATTTGCCCACCGTCTCCCGGTCAGAGGGGAAAAGCACCTGGGAACCGTCAATCACCTTGTAGGTCCCCACCAGGTCCCAGAGCATATTGCAGATACCGTCCATGAACTCGCTGGGCTTCACTTCACCGCGCTCCACCTCTTTGAGCTGGTGTTCCCATTCCGCAGTCAGAAGCGGCGATTGAAGCTGCTCCGGCAGGACGGTAATCAGGGAAACGCCGATCTGCGTGGGGATGAGGTTGGTGGCCTTTTTCTGCTTCTTGCGCTCCACAAAGCCGGTGGACACCAGCTTTTCCAAAATACCGGCGCGGGTTGCCGGTGTGCCGATGCCCTTGCGCTCTGCATCCTCCGGCATATCCTTTGCGCCAGCCGTTTCCATCGCGGAGAGCAGCGTGTCCTCGGTGTAGTGTTTCGGGGCGGTGGTCTTGCCCTCTTTGATGGTGACAGCAGTGACGGGGAGCGTCATTCCTTCTGTCATTCCGTCCGGCAGGACGCTTTCTTTTGCCGGGTCTGCCTTTTCCCGCTGATAGGCTTTCCAGCCCGGATCTGTGATGGCCTTTCCTTTGGCAGAAAACTGGTTCCCGCCGCAGGACAGGGTGACAGCCGTTTCCTGATAGCGGTAAGGGGAGCCGGTAGCGCACAGCAGCTCCCGCGCCACCAGACGCAG
>DVJG01000066.1 GCA_018710805.1 Candidatus Faecousia faecipullorum | reverse complement strand
GTGTACCTGGCAGAAAACACTTCTCAGACTGCAAGTGTGGAATTTGTCCCCCATCGGGGGACAAATTATGCGCGCAGCAGGCTGCCAGAGTTTGTCGGAAAAGCCCAAAGGGGTTTTTCGACAGTCTCAGCGCAGGGCCTGTGCCCTGCGCTTTTTTCTTATTTTCTCTTTACAGGGACGAATACCCGAAGCTGTTGACCAGCGCATCTACCTTTCTGCCTGCCTTGCAGTAGGGACATTCATGGTAGTCATAGCTTTCATAGTCGGGGATATCGGCGATGGAGTAGACGGAACGGACGGGATAGCCCTCGACTTCATCAATGGCACGGTAGATAGCCGCAACGCCTGCCACCTTGCCGCCGTAGTATTGAATGGCTTCCACGCTCCGCTTGGCGGTGAAGCCCGTGGTGACGGAGGCCATAAGCACCAGAACGTGCTTGCCCCGGATCATGGGCTGGATGTTGTCCCGGAAGATGATCTGGGAGTTGGCGTTGTACTCAGGCTCCACTACGTAGACGGACTGATGGGCGTTGATGGTGGCAAATCCCGCCTTACTCAGCTCCCCGGCAATGCAGGTGCCCAGCACCGCGGTGCCGTCCAGGCAGAGAATGGTATCCACGGGGGTGTCGTTGATAAAATGCTTCACAAGCTCATAGGCGCTGTCCTTCGCTTCACTGAGCCGGGTCTTCTGGTAGGTAATGTCAATATAATAGTTGATGTGGGAGTGGTTGGTGACAAAATGGCCCTTGGCAAACCGCAGGGGGGCGCTGCCGCGCTGGACGGGAAGTTTCATAAGCTGGATCATTTGTTTTTCCTCCGTTCTCTTACAAATAAAAAAGCGTTTTGGCCCCGGCACACGCGTTTCAGCCGGGAAGCTCAAAAACGCTTTTTTTCATTATAACCCGGCAAAAAGGAAAAGGCAAGCAGAATCCAGGTTCTGCCTGCCAAAAATCAAAGGGGCGTATTGTTCAAATTGCGCTTTTTTAGTTCCTTTTCCAACTTAAAAAACTGGCTTCCGATGATCTTGCAAATTCTGCCTGTGCGGATCATCCAGTGAATCTGGTCAAAGCTGGCCCATTGGACGCCGTCGGTCTCCCCTTCCTGGAGCTGGACAGCCTTGACCGGGAGACGGCGCAGGAGGCAATAATGGTCGTAGAACATATTCCGGTCCCGGTCCGTATCCAGAAATTCAAATTCCTCCGGTGCCGCCTTTATTCCGGTTTCTTCATAGAGCTCCCTCGCCATGGCTTCCCGGCTGGTTTCCCCGGCTTTGGCGGCACCGCCGGAATTTTCCCAGGTCCCGGCGTAGCTCTTGCCCTTGGATCGGCGGGTCAGAAGCAAATGCCCTTGTCCATCGTAGACCCACACGCAGACCGCCAGGCCAAAGTCTCCGGATGCCCAGGAGGTCCCCCGCTGATGCACCCGGCCCGTGGGGTTCCGGTTTTCATCGTAAATATCGTTCCATTCCATGATGGTTTACCACTTTCACGTTATTGTGGGTACACTGTACCACACCCAGGCCAAAAAGGCAATCCTTACCAGTAGAAATAAGGCATTCCCATAAGGTCCCGCATATCGTAGTAGTTCTGCAGCTTCCGCCAGCCGCCGGCGTTGTGGCTCCCCTGCCCAAAATTAATGCGGGTGTTCGGCAGACTTTCGGTCAGCAGGTCCTTGGTCTCCTGAGGAAGCTTCACGTTGTTCAGCCACAGGTTCTTGAGCCAGGGCATTTTTGCCAGGGGCGTTACGTCCACGCAGGTGTTGGAGAGGCTCACATCCTCCAGCTTCGGGCACTGCTGAAGGGGTGTCACATCAAAGGGATACTCGTTGATAAACGCCTCAAAATAGACCAGCTCTTTGCAGTACGCCACAGGGCTGATGTCCTGAATCAGGTTGTCGGAGAGAATCAGGTATTTGAGGTGCGGCATACCCTTGACCCATTCAATATGCTTGAGCCGGGAGTGGCCTACGTCCATTACTACCATGTCCTCGCAGTATTTAAGAGGCTCGCTGAGCCGATCGTCCATGGAAATGTGCCGTCCCGCAGCGTGGAATACGGTGTCATCGGTGCGGACCCGCTGGCCTGTGGCAATGATGGTCCAGACCACCTTGTAGCTGTCCCGCATCTTCTCCCGGAAGGCGGCCATGGTCTCGTTGTCAATGCCGCAGTCGCTGAGAATGACCTTCTCGGCATTGGGGAAATAGCGCATTCCCTCCTCCACCTCTTCCAGGGTAAGCTCCATTCCGGAAAAATCAAATTCCGTGTCTTCACTGCTGTGAACCTGGCCCAGAATGGTCTTGTCCCAGGTCACGTTGATTTCCGGCAGCGCCTCTTTCAGGCCGCAGAGCGCCTGGGCAGAGGCGGTGCTCTGCGTAAGATGCAGGCTCTGCAGCTCCGTCAGGTAGGGAAGCATCTGCGTCAGCACTTCCACATCCGGGTCGGCAAGGGTCAGCTCCTTTGTGCTGCTGGGATACTTTTCCCCGAAAAGCTCCACGCTGTAGCTGACTTCCAGCTCAGGATTTTCCTTCCGGAGTTTCAGAAGCACCGGGTAGTCGGTGCAGCCTTCCGCATTCACGGTCCGAAGGGCAGGCAGATAGGAAAGATTGCCGAGGTCCTCTTCAGTCAGGTGAGAAACGGTCAGGGTTTCCGTGTCCTGGGGATAGGTCTCTCCGTCAACGCTCACCAGGTAGTCCATATGGATTTCCGGGTGGGCCTTTTCAAATGCCGCAATGGCCTCCAAATCCCCGCAGGCTGTTCCATCAATCCGTTCCAAATCCGGCAGGTAGGCCAGAGCGTTCTGGGTTTGCTCAGACAGGTCCTGAATTTTCACCTCCCGGACATCGCTGGAAACCGTCCCCTCCCCAAAGGGCACGTTCCAGAGAATGCGGCAGTCCGGCATCCGGGCCCTGAGGGCGTCGTATGTTTCCGCCGTCAGCCTCTGGTCCCGCAGGTCCAGGTTTTCCAGGTCCGACCGATAGAGGTGCCCCCGGAAGGCAACCCATTTTCCGAAAACCGTCCAGGGTCCTCCCAGGGCAAAGGCCAGGCTCACGGCCAGAATCGCCGCTGCCGCCACAATAACCAAAATCAAAACAAGGTGCCGCAAACCCTTCTGTTTCATGCCTTTCGTCCCTCTTTCGGCCAAAACAGGCCTTTTTCTCTTCCCTTTGCATTTTATCACAGCCCATTTCCATTTGCAATAGCCCTCTTGCTTCCTCCGTCACCAAATTCCCGGGGGCAGAATACCATGATACTAGAAAATTTCCAATTTTCCTGGAAGAGGTGTCATTTTCGTGAAAAAACTGACCTTGAATTGTCTTTCCGTCGGTGATCGGGCCCGGGTCCGGGCCGTAAAGGGCGAAAGCGGGATGCACCGGCGGTTTCTGGACCTGGGGCTCATTCCCGGCACCACGGTTTTCTGTCTTGGAAAGAGTCCCTCAGGGGACCCTGCCGCCTACCGCATCCGGGGAGCCGTCATCGCCATCCGGGCCCGGGACGCTTCCGCCATCACCGTCCAGAGAGAGGAGATGCTTCCATGAGTGAAATTCTGGTGGCCCTTGCCGGGAACCCAAACGTCGGCAAAAGCACCGTGTTCAACGCTCTGACGGGTCTGAACCAGCACACAGGCAACTGGCCCGGAAAAACCGTTGGCAGCGCCCAGGGCCGTTTTTCCACCGCCGCCCACGATTACGTCCTTGCGGATATCCCCGGCACCTATTCCCTCATGCCTCACTCCGCCGAAGAAATCGCCGCCCGGGATTTTCTCTGCTTTGGAGGCGCAAAAGCCCTGATTGTGGTCTGCGACGGCACCTCTTTGGAGCGGAACCTCAATCTGGTTCTCCAGGCCATGGAGCTGAGAATCCCCACAGTGGTCTGCGTAAATCTCATGGATGAGGCGGCAAAAAAGCACATTTCCCTGGACCTTCCCCTGCTTTCCCAGCGGCTGGGCATCCCGGTGGTGGGTACCGCGGCCCGAAAGAAGAGAAGCCTCAAAGCCCTCACCGACGCCCTGGACCGAATTTGTGAGGAAGAAACGCCCCAGGCCGGGTATGCGGTCCGGTACTCCCCGGTTCTGGAAGGCGCCATTGCACTGTTAGAGCCGGACGTGGCAAACATAAGCGGCAGATTTGACAGCCGCTGGCTGAGCTTGCGGCTTTTGGAAGGGGACAGCGAACTGCTCTGCCAGATTCGTGCCCACTTAGCCCCCGGAGCTCTGGAGTCGGAAAGCCTGCAGCGTTCCCTGGACGCCGCCCGTACATATTTAATGGAAGAGAGGATTTCCACCCGGGAGGATTTGGAGGATGCCATGGCCACGGCTCTGGTAAATGCCGCCGAGGCACTCTGCCGCGGGGTGGTTCACACCCCTGCCAATTCCGACCGCCTGGACCGGAAACTGGACAAAGTCCTGACCAGCCGTCTCACAGGGTACCCCGTAATGCTCTGCCTGCTGGCTTTGATATTTTACATCACCATCGCAGGGGCAAACTACCCCTCTTCTCTGCTTTCCGCCGCCCTTTTCCGTGTCCAGGACTGGCTCACAGCACTGTTCACCGGCTGGGGCGCCCCGGATTGGCTCCACTCCCTTCTGGTGCTGGGGGTTTATCGGGTCCTGGCCTGGGTGATATCCGTAATGCTCCCGCCTATGGCGATTTTCTTTCCGCTGTTCACCTTGTTGGAGGATTCCGGCTATCTGCCCAGAGTGGCCTACAACCTGGACGGCGTCTTTCAGCGCTGCAGCGCCTGCGGCAAACAGGCCCTCACCATGTGCATGGGCTTCGGATGCAACGCCGCCGGAGTGGTGGGCTGCCGCATCATCGACTCGCCCCGGGAGCGGCTTCTCGCCATTTTAACCAACAATTTCGTCCCCTGCAACGGCCGTTTTCCCGCCCTCATCGCCATCCTCGCCATGTTTTTTGCAGTGGGCGGCCCCTTTGCCGGGGTTTTTCCCGCACTTTTGCTGACGGCCACAATCCTGCTGGGTGTGGGAACCACCTTCGCTGTAACGAAGCTTCTTTCCCGGACCATCTTAAAGGGCGTCCCCTCCTCCTTCACCCTGGAACTTCCTCCCTATCGGGCGCCTCAGGTGGGGAAGGTCATTGTCCGCTCCGTTCTGGACCGGACCCTGTTTCTGCTGGGAAGAGCCGCTGCGGTGGCGGCTCCGGCAGGGGCGCTGATCTGGATTCTTGCTAACGTACAGATCGGCGGCATCAGCATACTGGGCCGCTGCGCCGCCTTTCTGGACCCTCTGGGAAAACTCATGGGCATGGATGGAGAAATTCTCACAGCATTCCTGCTGGGCTTTCCCGCCAATGAAATTGTGATTCCCATTCTTCTCATGAGCTACCTGGGTCAGGGGACCTTGCCTCCGCCCACCAATCTATCCGAGATGCATGCGCTTCTCACCGCAAAGGGCTGGACCTGGGTCACAGCGGTGTGCGTCATGCTGTTCTTTTTGAACCACTGGCCCTGCTCCACCACCCTTCTCACCATACGAAAGGAGACAAAGAGCCTTAAATGGACCATTCTTGCCGCCGTCATCCCCACCGCCGTTGGAATGCTGCTGTGTATCGCCGTTTCCTCCATGGCAAAATTTTTCTGTATTTTTTTGCAATGAGGTGCAATATTTCCCGGTTCTTTGCGCCTATACAAGTGAAACCGGTTACGATACAATAACACACATGGAGGTGGTTTTCTTGGAGGACCAAAACATCCTGGACCTGTATTTTCATAGGTCCGAGCAGGCAATCACAGAGACAGACCGGAAATACGGCGGCTACTGCTACACCATTGCCTACAATATCCTGGGCAATCGGGAAGATTCCGAGGAATCTGTCAGCGATACGTATATGGCAGCCTGGAACGCCATTCCGCCCAAGCGGCCCGATATTTTGAGCGCGTTTCTCGCCAAGCTCACCCGTCACATTTCCATCGACCACTGGCGAAAAAGCAGCGCCAAAAAACGGGGCGGCGGAGAAATCGTTCTGGCCTTGGAGGAACTGGATAACTGCATCGGCGCAGGCGGCACCGAAGAAGCCCTGGAACAGAAGGAACTGGTGCGGATTTTAAACCAGTTTCTGCAGTCCCTGCCGGACGTTGAGCGAAACGTATTTTTAAGCCGCTATTGGTACTTAGACCCCATCGACACCATTGCGGCGCATACAGGCTTCAGCCGCAGCAAAGTGGCATCCATGCTTCTGAGAATCCGGGGAAGGCTCCGGAAGGTATTAACACAGGAGGGATATCTATGAAAGGAATGGATATTTTAAACGCCTTGGAAGGCGTAAAGGACAATTTTGTGGTCTCTGCCGGAGAATTCCGGCAGGGAAAACCAGCAAGAAAGGCTGTGCCTATGAAAAAAATCTTTCTGCTGGCGGCTGTAATCTCCCTCATGTTCCTGCTGGTGGGCTGTGCCGTGGTCTACGTTCTGCGGCTCCAGGATATGTCCATCGGACAGGAGACTTACGTACAGGAATTTGATGAAAACGGAAAGCGAATTGATCCGGTGGAAAAGGAACGGGAGCTTGTGACCTTCCGGGGCCGCAGCGATGCGCCCCTTGTAAAAGCCATGCAGGAATGGGCCGCTTTTCAGGAGAGCTATGACCCGGACGGCAAGCTCATGACCGACGAGGCAAACCTGGGCAGCATCCCCGACCAGTACGAGTTCACCTACGGCTGCTACACCCAGGAGATGGTGGAGAAAGTCAACGAGCTGGCGGACAAGTATAACCTAAAGCTTCTGGACACCTACCTTCTGATTCAGAGATATCAGGCAGATGTCTTCCTGCAGGAGACAGGCATTGGGTCTTTGCAGAGAGAGGGCGGAAACTACCAAATCAAGCATATGTCCGGCGTTTTCTATCTGCCCAGCAATTTCAAAATGGAAATGGACCTAAGCTGTGACACCTACCCCGGCGGCATTACCGGTACCTATTACTACTGCCAGAAGGACTACTTCTACCCTGCCTTTTCGTCCCCCACGGGCGTTGACCTGAATGCAGTGGAGCAGTGGGACTATCAGGCCCCTGACGGCTCTCACCTGCTTTTAACTCTGGACGCCAAGGGCACCGGACACATTTTCTCCGAGCAGGACGATGCCATAGTGGATTTCGTCATCAACGGCAACCTGTCCAGCAGTCAGTATCCCAAGCCCGAGGAGATCATCACCAAGAAGGACATGGAGCAAATCGCCGACAGCTTCCGCTATGACGTAAAGCCTCAGAACGTGGACCGGGCAGACTTCGAGGCAAAGCTGCAGGCAGCTGAGGAAGCCGAAAACGCCAAGCAGCCGGAATTCCCTACCTATCAGGGATATTCTGAGTATGTGGAGAGTTTGATTATCCGGGAAGAACCGGATGTCCAGTACACCTACTTCGACCTGAACGGCGATAAAGAGGATGAACTGCTGATTGGCCGTGATGGTCTCATTGACAAGGCTCTGTTCCTGATGGATGACGGCACCGTAGAGAATCGATGCATGGGCCAAATGTTTCTCTGCGAAACCGGCGGCGTTGGAGAACATGTCACCTTCCCCGATGAGGATTCTGAGTGGTACAATTTCTACGAGCCTGCCGGCGGCAACTATTATGACCAGGCCTGCTATCCCGGAAACCACATTGTGCAAATCATTCGAGAGGGCAAGAACTGGGAAAA
>DVJG01000065.1 GCA_018710805.1 Candidatus Faecousia faecipullorum | reverse complement strand
TGGTATTGATTGCAGTGAGGGTCCACCTGTTCCCATCCCGAACACAGAAGTTAAGCTCATTCGCGCCGACGATAGTTGCCGGGTGACTGGCCGTGAAAATAGGTAATGCCAACACAAAAACCTCAACCATTCCGGTTGAGGTTTTTTCTTTGCTAATGTGAAAAGTGAATAGACAGCCAGCGTGGCCAAATGGTCACGCTGGCTGTTTATTTCGGAATGGTAATGGTCAGCACAATCTGGCTTTCCGTTTCCCTGCGTTCGGAAATGGCGGGGATTCCGGAGCGTTGTATCTTTTGGAGGTTCTGGGTCAGACTATTCAGAAAACTTCCTACGTTGGCCCTGGATACCCGCTCTTTCTTTGCTGCAAGGAGAGAATCAATATAGTTTTCTGCCCTGGCCACACTCATGCCCTGACGGGCGATCTCCTGAATGGCGGAAAGGGTTTCCTCTTCGCTGGGAAGTTTCAGAAGGGCCCTGGCGTGGCGTTCCGTGAGATCCGTTTCCCGAAGGGCATTTAAGACCTTCTCGGAATGCTTCAGAAGCCGCAGCTTGTTGGCCACGGCGCTCTGGCTTTTCCCCAGGAGCCGCGCGATCTGTTCCTGGCTCATGCCTTGTTCCTGCTGGAGACGGAAAAGTCCCTGGGCCTCTTCAATATAGTCCAGGTCCTGACGGTGGAGATTTTCAATCAGAGCTGCCAGACTGGATTCCTGATCGTCCATGGCCATGAGGATGCAGGGAATGTCCGTAACCCCTGCCAGCCGTGCGGCGCGCAGACGGCGCTCTCCTGCAATCAATTCGTAGGCGTTTCCCTGGCGGCGGACAGAGAGGGGCTGGAGAATGCCGTGACGCCGTATGGACTCCGCCAGCTCGTCCAGGCTTTCCGGCGCAAAGACCTTTCTTGGCTGGCTGGGATTGGGCCGGATGGAATTCTCCGGAAGAAACACCACCCGTCCGGTCTCCATATAGGTTTTCAGCTTCTGACACTGCATAGCCCGTCCTCCTTAGATAGGTTTTGTCCCCATTGTAATCTTCACGGACCCGGGAATACCAGCGAATTTGGCCTCTCAGGAGGGGAAACTCTGCGACGGGATGGGTCAGTATTTTCCAGAAGGTTCCACTGCTTACCAAATAAGTGTTTTTTTATCATTTGCATCTTTACTTTTGCGCTGCGATGATGTATACTACTTGCGAACAGAGTAGGACGCTTCGCGTAAAGTGCTGTCAAGATGGGGAGTTGTGTGACAGACGAAGGACTCTGGGAAGCATTTCCCGGAATCTGCGATGAAGCATCCGCACCCGCTGCGCCATAATGGGGCTTACCCTCCTTTATGTAGCAACGATACTCGGTCGGGTGAACGGCCAGATGTATTTGCGCCATTGCCCTTTCGAGGCTTGTATGTTTGCTCTTACTCCCCAGCGGCATTTGCCGTTGGGGAATTTTGCATTCATGGGCTTTGGGGCGTTGGAACTTGCCAAGGTCGTCGCCACAAAAAAGGAGGAATTTTAAATGTCAACATCCCTGAAAAGCACTGCCCTTTATCCCCATCCCTTCAGCAAAGCCTATTGGCGTGACGCCGCCGCCGAGGTGAAGGACACCAAAATGCTGGTGGCCTGCGCCCTGCTAACGGCTCTTCGCATCGTCCTGAAGCCCCTGGCCATTCCCCTTGGCACGGATCAGCTGACGATTCCCATCTCCATGCTGGCCACTGCCCTGGGCGCCATGATTTACGGGCCCATTCTGGCTGTTCCCAGCGCCATTGTCTCCGATGTTCTGGGCTTCTTCCTGTATCCCACCGGTGACTTCTTCCCGCCCTTCACCCTGACGGAAATTGCCGGAACGGTGATTTTTGCCCTGTTCCTCTATCGGGCAAATATGACCCCGCTGCGGGTGGTGCTGGCCCGGTTCTGCATCTGCCTGGGCGTTAATGTGGTGCTGCAGACCCCCATTTTTGGATGGATGTACGCTTGGCAGGGCATGGCGGACCAGGCCATTGACCGGATGATGGCCCTGCTGACCCCGGCACGTATTTTCAAGAACCTGTGCATGTTCCCTCTGGAATCCGTGGTGGTGACCCTGGTGCTGCAGGCGCTGATGCCGGCGGCAAAACGAGCGGGACTTATCTACTGCTCCAATGAGAACATGAAATTCACCGCCAAGGAAGTAAAGGTTCTGGTGGCCCTGGTTTGCGTGGGCATTGTGCTGGCCGGCGGCTTCCTCTTCTACTACTATGGCAATAACTCCCGTTCTGCCGGGTACTCTCCCGAGCAGCGGGTGGAAGTGAACCACGCCATGACTGATCTGGCTCTGGCCAGCGGCGATCTCGGCCTGGACGGCGAAACCGTGGTTGGCATTGTGGACAGCGCCTACCGGCCCCTCTTCGGCAAGAATACGGACTACACCGTGTCGATTTACACCGTGGACGATGAAGCCTTGGCCGAAGGCATGGCTGCGGACGCCAAGTACGGCATGGACACCCTGTGGGGCTACTCCAAGAGCGGTCCCGGCAAGGACCCCTACGGCACCATGGTGAAGGTCGCCGAAGTGAAGATGACCGTGGTGGAGAAGACCTACGAGCTTCTGAATATTCAGGTCAATCCTGTGAACTAAAGCGCAACACCAGCCGCCCCGGTGATAAGCCGGGGCGGTTTTCCCGGAAAGGAAGATTTTTGCTATGCAGAAAACCAATGATGTGTATCCCTGCGGGGCAATCGACTATATCCACACCTACCTCCGAAAGGGCGCCGTGCCGGGGCTGGGCCGCATCCGGGACCTGCTGGGCCGTATGGGAAATCCGGAGAAAAACCTCAAATTCATCCACATCGCAGGAACCAACGGCAAGGGCTCCACTGCCGCCATGCTGGCTTCCATTATGACCGCCGCAGGGTATCAGACCGGGCTTTTTACGTCGCCTTATCTCTCCTGCTTCCGGGAACGGATCCAGCTGGACGGGAAGATGATCTCCGAGGCGGAGCTGGAGGAGGTTGTCTCCTTTGTGGGTCCTCTGGCGGAGCAGATGGATGAGAAGCCCACAGAATTTGAATTGGTGACGGCAGTGGCGCTGGAGTTCTTCTCCAGAAAAAAGTGTGGCATTGTGGTTCTGGAAACGGGCATGGGCGGCGCTGTGGACGCCACCAACGCCATTCCCGCGCCGGAGGCGGCGGTGATCTGCAACATCGGCCTGGACCACACGGAATTTCTGGGGGACACGCCGGAAAAAATCGCCGAAGCAAAGGCGGGCATTATCAAGGAAGGCTGCCATGCAGTTATTTACCGGGGAAGCCCAAGTGTGGAGGCGGTTTTTGAAAACCGCTGTGCCCAGGTCGGGGCAAAGCTTCACAGAGCGGATTTTGAAACCCTGGCGGCAGAAAAAAAGGACTTCTCCGGCCAGGTGTTCCGCTGCGGCAGCCGCCGGGACCTCTTCCTGCCGCTTTTGGGAGATCATCAGCTGAAAAATGCGGCGGTGGTCCTGACCACCGTGGAGGTTCTGAGCGAAAAGGGCTGGCAGATCTCCGAAGAGCAGCTTCGCCGGGGACTGGCGGCCACCCAATGGCCCGGGCGCTTTGAGCTTCTGCGCCGGAACCCGGTGTTCCTGGTGGATGGGGGCCACAACCCCCAGTGCATGGAGGCCCTTATGGGGAATATCCGGGAATACCTGCCGGGCCGACCCATTACGGCCCTCACAGGCGTCATGGCGGACAAGGATTATCTGGATATGTATCGGGAAATGGCTCCCTGGGTCAGCAGATTTGTCACGGTGACCCCGGACAACCCCCGGGCTCTGGATGCGGAACAACTGGCGCAGAGCCTGAAGATTTTCGGCCTTCCGGTTACGGCCTGCCATACCGTGGAGGAGGGCGTCCGGGAGGCAATTGCCGAGACGCCGCCCCACGGAGCCGTGGTGGCCTTCGGAAGTCTCTACATGGTGGGGCCCATTCGGGCGGCGGTTTCGAAGGGTTTGTAAATTTCTATAAAAAATGTGCAGGAATTTTTGCAAAATGATTGCATTTTCCCAAAGCCTGTGATATACTGTCTATGCTCAAGTCGCGGAGAAATCGACAATAAAAAAAGCGAAAAAGGCCAGTGCCGGGAAGCACAGCTTCCTGGTCCCGAGCCGCAAAAGAAGAAAGGGGTTGTGAGAATGTCTCACAAATACGTTTATCTGTTTACGGAAGGTAACGGCAATATGCGGGAGCTTCTGGGTGGCAAAGGCGCCAATCTGGCCGAAATGACCAGAATCGGTCTGCCGGTTCCCCAGGGCTTTACCATTTCCACGGAAGCCTGCACCCGATACTATGAGGATGGCAAGCGGATCGCCGACGACATTCAGGCGGAGATCCTCTCCTACGTAGACCGCCTGGAGCAGATCACCGGAAAGAAGTTCGGCGACAAGGAGAATCCTCTGCTGGTCTCCGTCCGCTCCGGCGCCCGTGCCTCCATGCCCGGCATGATGGACACCATTCTGAACCTGGGCCTGAACGAGGACGTGGTGGAAGTCATGGCCGCAAAGTCCGGAAATCCCCGCTGGGCCTGGGACTGCTATCGCCGCTTCATCCAGATGTACTCCGACGTGGTTATGGAAGTCGGCAAGAAATATTTCGAGGCCCTGATCGATGAGATGAAGGCCAAGCGCGGCGTCACCCAGGACGTGGAGCTGAAAGCCGACGATCTGAAGGAGCTGGCCAGCCAGTTCAAGGCCGAATATAAGAATAAGCTGGGGGTGGACTTCCCCTCCGACCCCAAGGAACAGCTGGTGGGCGCCATTAAGGCCGTGTTCCGGTCCTGGGACAACCCCCGGGCCAACGTCTACCGCCGGGAAAATGACATCCCCTACTCCTGGGGCACCGCCGTCAACGTCCAGTCCATGGCCTTCGGCAACATGGGCGACGACTGCGGCACCGGCGTGGCCTTCACCCGTAACCCCGCCACCGGCGAAAAGAAGCTCTTCGGCGAGTTCCTGACCAACGCCCAGGGCGAAGACGTGGTGGCAGGCGTCCGGACTCCTATGCCCATTTCCGAAATGGCAGAAAAGTTCCCTGAGGCCTTTGCACAGTTCACCAAGGTCTGCAAGATTCTGGAGGATCACTATCACGATATGCAGGATATGGAGTTCACCGTGGAAAACGGCAAGCTCTATATGCTCCAGACCCGGAACGGCAAGCGCACCCCGCCGGCTGCATTGAAGATTGCCTGCGACCTGGTGGACGAGGGCATGATTACCGAGAAGCAGGCCGTGGCCATGATTGAGCCCCGGACCCTGGATGCCCTCCTGCATCCCCAGTTCGACGCCGCTGCTTTGAAGGCTGCCAAGCCCGTGGGCAAGGCTCTGCCCGCCTCCCCCGGCGCCGCCTGCGGTAAGATTGTCTTCACCGCCGAGGACGCCAAGGCCTGGTCCAACAACGGCGAAAAGGTGATTCTGGTCCGTCTGGAAACCTCCCCCGAGGACATCGAGGGCATGATGGCCGCTCAAGGCATTCTCACCGTCCGCGGCGGCATGACTTCCCACGCCGCTGTGGTTGCCCGCGGCATGGGCCGCTGCTGTGTCTCCGGCTGCACCGAAATCGCCATGGACGAGGAGAACAAGCAGTTCACCCTCTCCGGCAAGACCTACCGCGAAGGCGACTGGCTGAGCCTGGACGGCTCCACCGGCAACATCTACGACGGCAAAATCGCCACTGTGGATGCGGAAATCGCCGGAGAATTCGGCCGCATTATGGCCTGGGCGGACAAGTACCGCCGTCTGAAGGTCCGCACCAACGCCGACACTCCCCGGGATGCCAAGCGGGCCCGGGAGCTGGGCGCAGAAGGCATCGGCCTGTGCCGGACCGAGCATATGTTCTTTGAGGAAGGCCGTATCGCGCCCTTCCGTGAGATGATCTGCTCCGACACCGTGGAGGCCCGGGAAGCCGCTCTGGATAAGATTCTGCCCATGCAGCAGGCGGACTTTGAGGCCCTTTACGAGACCATGGAGTCTAACCCCGTGACCATCCGGTTCCTGGACCCCCCGCTTCACGAGTTCGTTCCCACCACCGAGGAGGAGATTGCGGAGCTGGCGAAAGCCCAGGGCAAGACCGTCCAGCAGATCAAGGACATTATTGCCTCCCTCCACGAGTTCAACCCCATGCTGGGCCACCGGGGCTGCCGTCTGTCCGTGACCTATCCCGAAATTGCCACCATGCAGACCAAGGCCGTCATCCGGGCTGCACTGGCCGTGAAGCGCCGTCATCCCGACTGGAACCTGGTGCCTGAAATTATGATCCCCCTGATCGGAGATAAGAAGGAACTGAAGTTCGTCAAGGATGTGGTGGTGAAGGCCGCCGACGCCGAGATTGCCGCCTCCGGTATGGACCTTAAGTACGAAGTCGGCACCATGATTGAGATTCCCCGTGCCTGCCTTATCGCCGACCAGCTGGCGGAGGAAGCCGAGTTCTTCTGCTTCGGCACCAACGACCTGACCCAGCTGACCTTCGGCTTCAGCCGCGACGACGCGGGCAAGTTCCTGGAAGCCTACTACGACACCAAGATCTTCGAGAACGACCCCTTCGCCAAGCTGGACCAGACCGGCGTGGGTATGCTCATGGAGATGGCTGTGGAGAAGGGCAAGAAGGTCCGTCCCAACATGCACACCGGCATCTGCGGCGAACATGGCGGCGACCCCATGAGCGTGGAGTTCAGCCATCGCATTGGCCTGGACTACGTCTCCTGCTCTCCCTTCCGTGTCCCCATTGCCAGACTGGCTGCTGCACAAGCCGCCATCCGGGAGGAAAAGTAAACAAACCTTTCCTTACAATGAATTCCCCGGCTCATGTGAGCCGGGGAATTTTGCACGGAAACGGAAAAACGGGAATTGTCTGTGAGCCTCCGGGGCAGGATAGAGCAGCGGTTTCCCATATAAAAGCACCCGTGCGATTGGGCACGGGTGCTGCTTGGTTTTACTGGCGGAAACAGGGATTACAGGCCGGTGGCTTCCTTGATCATGGCTTCCAGTCTGGAGTGGCCAAGGGCTTCCATCTGTTCGCAGTAGGTATCCCACTGGTCAAAGCCTACGTCACCGGTGACGAACTTGGCCCACATTTCGTTCTTGTAGGTGTTCAGCTCCTGAGTGAGCTCCTTATACTCCCGCTCCTGGTCGGCGCTCATAATGGGCAGAGGCGTTGTGGCAATGTCCTGAAGGAAGGGATCAACCCGCTTTTCGTTTTCGGGCACCACGGTCAGAGACAGACCGGGCTCCAGCTGACGTGCGGAGAAGCAGCCGGGCTCAGAGCCGTT
>DVJG01000064.1 GCA_018710805.1 Candidatus Faecousia faecipullorum | reverse complement strand
CGGAACTTCGGCATCTTCCGGGAACCTGGCGTCTACCAATATTTTCTGGTTCTGGGCCTGTTTCTCAATGAATATAAGGTAATTTGGGACAAGCCCTGGAAAAAGCGCACCGCTGCGGCCATTCTGGCTGTGACCCTGGTTACCACCTTTGCCACGGGAGGCGTTCTGAGCCTGGGACTTTTTGGACTGCTCCTTTTCTTTGAGAAAAAACTGTATAAAAACTGGAAAATTGACCTGGCCATTGCCGTTTGTGTGCTTATAGGCTTGGGCTTTGCCGCTTACTGTATTGCGGAGCAGAATAAGTGGTACTGGCAGGTTTATGATATGCTGGTGGGAAAATTCCTGGGAGGCCAGGATTCTTCCGTGGAGCGCCTGGATGCGCTGGCCTTTGATTTGCAGCTCTTTGGAAAGCACCCCATTGCAGGCGCTGCCTTTGCCCAGGTACTGGAGGGTACGGCCAACAATACCACCTCCTCCCTGGTTCAGCTGGCTGCCTTTGGCATCCTGGGGGTCTGGCTCCATGTGGCGGGGTGGCTGACCCTTGCCTGGGACAAAAAGAGAAGTCTGATTGTGAATCTTGGCATGACAGGCATTCTCTTCCTGTCCTTCAACACCCAGAACCTTACGGCGGACCTCTTTTTCTGGCTGTTTCCCATGCTGGCGCTGGCGGAAACCTGGGTGCCGAAGCTCGAAAAAGGGAGAAAGGCATGAAAAAAGTTCTGTTTCTCACCAATTATCCTTCCCCCTACCGGGTGCGGTTTTTTGACGAGCTGGCGAAGTACCTGGACGTTACAGTCCTCTACACAGATCGGGCCGCGGAGCAGAAGGACCGGGAAAAAGCCTGGTTTATTCAGGGGGAGGGCCATTTCCAGGAGGTGGTTTTGGGAAAGCGGCTCAGCGTTCGGGGAGCGAATCTCTGCCTGGAAGTTCTCTCCTGGCTGAAAAAGCCCTATGACCATATCCTCATCTGCGGCTATAGCTCCCCCACCAATATGCTGGCCATGGCCTATCTGAAAACCCGCCGCATCCCCTTCTGGATGGAGGTGGACGGGGGCCTCATCCGGGAAGAGGGGGAGATAAAGTATCGCTTCAAGAAAACGCTCATTTCCATGGCGACAAACTGGCTGGGCACCGGGAAAACGGTGACGGAGTATCTCGTCCACTACGGCGCAGAAGGGGAGCGGGTGTTTACCTATCCGTTTTCCTCCCTCAGCGAGAAAGACATCCTTCCGGAGCCTCCCGGCCGGGAAGAGAAGAAAAAGCTCCGGGAAAAACTGGGTATGACCGAAGAAAAGGTGCTCCTGTCCGTGGGGCAGTTCATTCCCCGGAAGGGCTTTGATCTGCTTCTGCAGGCGGCGGCGAAGCTGCCGAAAACCACGGGCATCTACATTGTAGGCGGTGAGCCTACGGAGGCGTATCTGCAAATGCGCCAAGCTCTGGACCTAAGCAACGTTCATTTCGTAGGCTTTCAAAGCAAAGACGCCCTGGCACAATACTACCGCAGCGCCGACCTCTTTGTGTTCCCCACCCGGGAGGACATCTGGGGGCTGGTGGTTCAGGAGGCCATGGCCTATGGCCTGCCTGTGGTCACCACCGACAAATGCGTGGCAGGGCTGGAGCTCATTGAACCGGGCCATAACGGCTATCTCGTGCCTGGAGAAAATGTGCCTGCCTTGAAGGACGCTGTGGAGCGGGCCCTTTCCGGGGACCTTACCAGTATGGGCCGGGCCGCCCTGGAAACCATTCGCCCCTACACCATTGAAGCCATGGCAAAATTCCATGGGGACCTTCTGGGAGGAAAGTAAATGCACATTCTCTATGCCGTGACTACCTGTTCCGATGCCGCCTATGGAAAGCTCTTCGGAAATGTGAAGGTAAAGCCGGCCTTTCAGTCGCAGAAATACCACCGCCTTCTCATTGAGGGCCTGGCGAAAAACGCAGAGGTGGACGTCATCGCCAATCCCCCGGTGAACCGGGAGGTGCTGCAGGAGCCTTTTGTCTCCCTGCCCGACGAGACGGAAGGGGGAGCTGCCTATCACTACATCCCCGTTTTTCGGAATCCCATTCTGAAAGCTGCCGCCGTGGGCCTGGGAACGTTTTTGAAAACCTTCTCCATGGCAGGGAAGAATAGCGCTGTGGTGGTGGACTGCCTGAACCGGGTCACGGCCCTGTCGGCTATGCTCGCAGCCCGGCTCCGGGGAAGGCCCTGCGTCGGCATTGTCACGGACCTTCCGGACCTGCTGCCCGGAAGCAGGGTGTCGAAAAAGCTGGCAAATGCAGTGATCCGCCGCTGTACCCACTATGTTTTTCTCACCGAGGCCATGAACGGCTGCCTGAACAAAACAGGCAGGCCCTACGTGATTCTGGAAGGCCACGCGGATATTACCATGGCGGAAAAAGTTCCTTCCCTGGAAAAGAAACGGCACCCCAGGGTGTGCCTCTATGCCGGCGGCGTCAGTCGTCAGTATGGACTGGAAACCCTGGTAAAGGGCTTCCAGCTGGCGGACCTGCCGGATACGGAGCTTCACATCTACGGCCCCGGGGATTACACAGAGGACCTTCAAAACCTTGGGGACCCCCGTATTCACTACGGCGGGATGCTGCTCAGTTCCCGGATTGTGGAAAAGGAGCAGGAAGCCACTCTGCTGGTAAATCCCCGGCCCACCCAGGAGGAATATGTCAAATATTCTTTTCCCTCCAAAACCATGGAGTACATGGCCTCCGGCACCCCCGTGCTGACCACGGTGCTTCCGGGAATGCCCAGGGAATACCATCCCTACGTGTATCTCATTGAGAATGAAAGTGCCCAGGGTATTGGGGAAATGCTCCGAAAGGTTTTGGCACAGAGTGACGAGGCACTGTTTGAAAGGGGCAAGGAAGCCCGGGATTTCATTTTACAGAAGAAGAACAATGTTTTGCAGGCGGAAAAAATTCTTGCCATGCTGAGGTGAAACCATGCGTATTTTGTGGCTGTGCAACCTGGCTCCCGGCCTGGTCCGGGGAAACACCGGGGGACTGTGGATGGACCACGTCCTCGGTGATTTGCAGAAAAGAAGCAACATGACAATCCATATTCTCTACCGGGGCGAGGAAGCGCCTGGTGAAAGGGACGGCGTGACCTACGCCGCCTTCCGGGAGCCCAAGCCCCAGGCCTATATGCCGGAGCTGGAGACCCGGTTTGCGGAAACCCTGAAAGCGTTTCAGCCCGACGTCATCCACATCTGGGGCACCGAGTACGGCCACACCCTGGCCATGGTGAATGCCGCGGAAAAGGCCGGACGGCTTGATACCGTGGTGGTCAGTATTCAGGGCCTCTGCTCTGTGATTGCCCGGCACTATTTGGAGGGCATCCCCTGCGCCGTCCGGAAGCGCTGGACCTTCCGGGACCTTGTGCGCCGGGATAACCTTTTGTGCCAGGCGAAGACCTTTGCCCGCCGGGGCGCGCTGGAACGGCAGGCCCTGGGGAAGGTGCGCCATATTCTGGGCCGCACCCAGTGGGACATGGCCTGCACCTATGCCATAAATCCCCAAAGGGTCTACCATGCCTGCGGCGAGACACTGCGGGAAGAATTCTATGGGGACGTCTGGCGCTATGAGACTTGCCGCAAGCACCGGATTTTTGCTTCCAGCGCAGACTATCCGGTGAAGGGGTTCCACTATCTCCTGGAAGCCTTCCGGGATGTGCTGAAGGACTATCCCGACGCCACCCTGGCAGTGGCGGGAAATAGCTTTTTCACCGTGAGCCCTCTGCGGCGGACCAGCTACCAGAGCTACCTTGCGGAACTGGCC
>DVJG01000063.1 GCA_018710805.1 Candidatus Faecousia faecipullorum | reverse complement strand
CCCACGCACATGTCGCGGGTTTTTATGAAAGCAGCGGTGGAACCGCTGCTTTCTGTTTGAATGCGCACCTGCGGCGGCGGGAACTTTTTCGACAAGCTGGGGAGGACGCTGAACTGCGTCCTCCTCTTGTGCTTTTTCTGGTGGAGCGGGGAAAATCGTGCCAAAAACCGCCATTCTGCATACAAAAAACAAAAGGCAGACGGAAAATCGTCTGCCTTTTATACAAAAATCAGGTTGACATGCTGTAAAATAACATGGTATAATTAAACGCTCAACAAAATCGTGGAAAAATCCCGATTCCTAAGTAAATGTTAGCACGGTCTGGCAGAGAATGCAAGACCAAAATCAATATTTTTGCAACGCCGCCGGGCGTATCAAACACCCACAGCCGAAAGAAACGGAGTGATCAAAGCACATGAAGGTGAAAGACGTACAGCACGGCAAAACCACACGAAAGAGCTTTGCGCGCATCGATGAGATACTGGAGATGCCCAATCTGATCGAGGTGCAGAAAAAGTCCTACCAGTGGTTCCTCGACGACGGCCTGCGTGAGGTTTTCGCCGACACCGCGTCCATTACGGACTACACCGGCAATCTGGAGCTCTCCTTCCTCGACTATTCGATGGACGAGGAGCCCAAGTACAGCGTGGAGGAGTGCAAGGCGCGCGACGCCACATACGCCTCTCCGCTCAAGGTCCGTGTCCGCCTGCGCAATAAGGAGACCGGCGAGATCAAGGAGCAGGAGATCTTCATGGGTGATTTCCCCAAGATGACCGACTCTGCCACCTTTATCATCAACGGCGCGGAGCGCGCGATCGTCTCCCAGCTGGTGCGTTCGCCCGGCGTGTACTACGGCCGCGAGTATGACAAGACCGACAAGGCCCTGCTCAGCGCGACCGTCATCCCGTACCGCGGCGCGTGGCTCGAGTACGAGACCGACGCCAACGACGTGTTCTACGTCCGCATCGACAAAAACCGCAAGATCCCGATCACGAGCTTTATCCGCGCGATCGGCGTCAAGACCGACGCGGAGATCAAGGAGCTGTTCGGCGAGGACCCGCTGCTGGTCGCCACGCTCGACAAGGACCCCGCCCACACCTCGGATGAGGCGCTGATCGAGATCTACAAGAAGATGCGTCCGGGCGAGCCGCCCACGGTCGAGTCCGCGACCAGCCTGATGGACGCCATGTTCTTCGACACCCGCCGCTACGATATTTCCGCAGTCGGCCGCTATAAATACAACAAGAAGCTGGACATCGCCCGCCGCATCGCGGGCCACCGCCTGCTCGAGCCCGCGATCGACCCCATGACCGGCGAGGTGCTGGCCGAGGCGGACGAGGTGCTCACCCGTGATAAGGCACGCCTGCTGTCCGCGCATGGCGTCAACCATGTCACGATCGAGAGCGCAGAGGGCGAATCGGTCAAGGTGTTCGGCAACGGCATGGTCGATATCGACGGCTTCCGGGATTACACCGGCTTCACCGCCGAGGAGCTCGGCGTCAAGGAAAAGGTCAGCTTCGCCGTGCTCAAGGAGATCATCGATTCGGGCGTTTCGGGCGAGGAGCTGAAAAAGGCGGTCGAGAACCGCATCCACGAGCTCATCCCCAAGACCATCGTAGTGGACGACATGCTCGCGTCCATCTGCTACCTGCTCAACCTCGGCCACGGCGTCGGCACGGTCGATGACATCGACCATCTCGGCAACCGCCGCCTGCGCTGCGTGGGCGAGCTGCTGCAGAACCAGTTCCGGATTGGCTTCAGCCGTCTGGACCGGGTCATTCGCGAGCGTATGACCGTCCAGGATCTGGACGCTGTGACGCCCCAGAGCCTGATCAACATCCGGCCCGTTACCGCCGTTATCAAGGAGTTCTTCGGTTCCAGCCCCCTGTCCCAGTTTATGGACCAGAATAACCCCCTGGCAGAGCTGACCCACAAGCGCCGTCTTTCTGCTCTGGGCCCCGGCGGTCTGAGCCGTGACCGGGCTTCCTTCGACGTCCGAGACATTCACTACACCCACTACGGCCGTATGTGCCCCATTGAGACCCCCGAAGGTCCCAACATCGGCCTGATCAACTACCTGGCCACCTTTGCCAAGATCAACGAGTACGGCTTTGTGGAGGCTCCCTACCGGAAGGTGGACAAGGCCACGGGATTCGTCACCAAGGACGTGGAGTATATGACCGCCGACGTGGAGGACGATTTCTACGTGGGCCAGGCCAACGAGCCTCTGGACGAGAACGGATGCCTTGCCAACAAGCGTATCACCTGCCGTCACCGCAATGAAATCATCGAAGTGGACCGTCAGCTCATTGACTACATTGACGTGTCTCCCCGGATGATGATTTCCATCGCCACCTCCTTCATTCCCTTCCTGCAGAACGACGACGCCAACCGTGCCCTGATGGGCGCCAACATGCAGCGTCAGGCCGTGCCTCTGCTGACCACCGAGCCTCCCGTGGTTGCCACGGGCATTGAGCACAAGGCCGCTGTGGACTCCGAGGTCTGCATTAAGGCTGAGAAGCCCGGCGTTGTCACCTCCGTCTCTGCCACCGACATCGGCGTGCGCTATGACGACGGCCAGACTGCCAATTACCACCTGACCAAATTCGCCCGCAGCAACGCCGGCACCTGCATCAACCAGCGGCCCATTGTGGAAGTTGGCGAGCGGGTGGACACCGAGCAGATCATTGCCGACGGTCCTTCCTGCTCCGGCGGCGAAGTGGCTCTGGGCAAGAACGTGCTGATCGGCTTCGTCACCTGGGAAGGCTACAACTACGAGGACGCCATTCTGCTGAATGAACGCCTGGTCCGGGAGGACGTGTTCACCTCCATCCACATCGAGGAGCACGAGACCGAAGCCCGGGATACCAAGCTGGGACCCGAGGAAATCACCCGGGACATCCCCAACGTGGGCGAAGATACCCTGCGTGATTTGGACGAAGACGGCATCATCCGCATCGGTGCGGAAGTCCGTGCAGGCGACTATCTGGTGGGCAAGGTCACGCCCAAGGGCGAGACCGAGCTGACCCCCGAGGAGCGGCTCCTGCGGGCCATCTTCGGCGAGAAGGCAAGAGAAGTCCGCGACACCTCTCTGAAGGTACCCCATGGCGAAAGCGGCATTGTTGTGGATGTGAAGGTGTTCACCAAGGAGAACTCTGACGAGCTGGCTCCCGGTGTCACCAAGTCCGTCCGGGTCTACATCGCCCAGAAGCGGAAAATCAGCGTGGGCGATAAGATGGCCGGCCGTCACGGCAACAAGGGCGTTGTTTCCAGAGTCCTGCCTGAAGAGGATATGCCTTTCCTGCCCGACGGCACGCCTCTGGACATTGTGCTGAACCCCCTGGGCGTGCCTTCCCGTATGAACATCGGTCAGGTGCTGGAAGTCCACCTGGGTTACGCAGCCCGGGCTCTGGGCTGGAAGGTTGCCACCCCCGTCTTTGACGGCGCCAACGAGAAGGACATCCGGGAGACCCTGAAGCTGGCCGGCCTGCGGGAAGACGGCAAGACCATCCTCTATGACGGCCGTACCGGCGAGCCCTTCGACAACCTGGTCACCGTGGGCTACCCCTACTACCTGAAGCTGCACCACCTGGTTGACGATAAGATTCACGCCCGTTCCACTGGTCCCTATGCTCTGGTTACCCAGCAGCCTCTGGGCGGCAAGGCCCAGTTCGGCGGCCAGCGTTTCGGCGAAATGGAAGTCTGGGCTCTGGAGGCCTACGGCGCAGCCTACACCCTCCAGGAGATTCTGACCGTCAAGTCCGACGACGTCACCGGACGTGTGAAGACCTACGAGGCCATTGTCAAGGGCGCCAACATTCCCAAGCCCGGCGTGCCTGAGAGCTTCAAGGTTCTGGTCAAAGAACTGCAGGCCCTGTGCCTGGATATCCGGGTCCTGGATGAGAACGGCAACGAAATCGAACTCAAGGACGAGGATGACGATGATGAGATTGTCTACAGCGCCGACAGCGAGCAGGAGACCGTGGTAGGCTCCGCCGATGAGGTGCTGGAAGCCGGATTCGTCATCGACGAGGACGGTCCTGAGGATATTATGGACGTGTTCGACGGCATGGAGGATTCCGATGCCGATAACTACGAAGAATAAGGAGGCGCACTTATGGCAGATGCCACCTTTGATGCCATTAAAATTGGCATTGCTTCCCCGGATATGATCCGGCAGTGGTCTTATGGCGAGGTCAAGAAGCCCGAGACCATCAACTATCGAACCCTCAAGCCCGAGCGCGACGGACTGTACTGCGAGCGTATTTTTGGACCCCAGAAGGACTGGGAGTGCCACTGCGGCAAGTACAAGAAAATCAAGTACAAGGGCAAGATTTGTGACCGCTGCGGCGTGGAAGTCACCAAGGCCAAGGTCCGCCGGGAGCGCATGGGCCACATTGAGCTGGCCGCCCCCTGCAGTCACATCTGGTACTTCAAGGGCATTCCCTCCCGCATGGGTCTGATTCTCGACGTCTCTCCCAAGGTTTTGGAGAAGATTCTCTACTTCGCTGCCTATATTGTTACCGACCCCGGTGATGCGCCCCTGGCCCGGAACCAGGTTCTCACCGAGAAGGAATACCGGGACATGCGGGAAAAGTACGAGGACGATTTCAAGGCAGGCATGGGCGCCGAGGCCATCAAGGAGCTGTTGGAGCAGATCGACCTGGAGAAGCTCAGCAATCAGCTCCGGGAAGAGCTGAAGGCCGCCTCCTCCCAGAAGAAGCTCCGCCTGGTCAAGCGCTTGGAAGTGGTGGAAGCCTTCCGGGAATCCGGCAACAAGCCCAGCTGGATGATTATGGACGTGCTTCCCGTCATTCCCCCGGACATCCGTCCCATGATTCAGCTGGACGGCGGCCGCTTCGCCACCTCCGACCTGAACGACCTGTACCGCCGGGTTATTAACCGGAACAACCGTTTGAAGCGGCTGGTTCAGCTCCACGCCCCTGACATCATCATCCGCAACGAAAAGCGGATGCTCCAGGAGGCTGTGGACGCCCTGATCGACAACGGCCGCCGGGGCCGGGCCGTTACGGGAGCCAACAACCGGGCGCTGAAGTCCCTGTCCGATATGCTCAAGGGCAAGCAGGGTCGTTTCCGTCAGAACCTGCTGGGTAAGCGTGTTGACTACTCCGGCCGAAGCGTTATCGTTGTTGGTCCTGAGCTCAAGCTCTATCAGTGCGGCGTGCCCAAGGAAATGGCCATTGAGCTGTTCCGTCCTTTCGTTATGAAGAAGCTGGTTGCCGATGGTCTGGCAAACAACATCAAGTCCGCCAAGAAGATGATTGACAAGGGCAAGACCGAGGTCTGGGACGCTCTGGACGAAATCATCAAGGACCGCCCCGTTATGCTGAACCGTGCACCTACCCTGCACCGTCTTGGCATTCAGGCCTTCGAGCCTGTGCTGGTGGAAGGCCGGGCTCTGAAGCTGCATCCTCTTTGCTGTACCGCATTCAACGCCGACTTTGACGGCGACCAGATGGCAATTCACGTGCCTCTGTCCCCCGAGGCCCAGGCTGAGGCCAGAATGCTGATGCTCTCCGCCAACAACCTGCTCCGGCCTCAGGACGGCAAGCCCGTTACCGTGCCTACCCAGGATATGATTCTGGGTGCCTACTACCTGACCTACACCCGTCTGGGCAAGGCCGAAAAGGGCTCCGAGAACGTCTACGTCACCGACGCCGGCGATACGAACCTCCCCGTAGGCGAAATCGTGGATGCCGATGAATTCCTCGCCGCTAATAAGGCCGCAAAAGCCGAGAAGAAGGCCGAGGCCAAATTCCGTCCCATTCACAGCTACTCCTCCACTGAGGAAGCCATCGCCGCCTATGCCGAAGGCTCCATTGGTCTCCACGCCCCCATCCTGGTCCGTTACGGCAAGGAAGTGGACGGCAAGATGGAGTACCGTATCATCAACGCCACTGTTGGCCGCCTTATCTACAACGAGCCCATTCCCCAGGATCTGGGCTTTGTGGACCGCTCCGTTCCCGGCCAGGAGTTCGACCTGGAAGTGGGCTTCCTGGTAGGCAAGAAGCAGCTGGGCAAGATCATTGACAAGTGCATTCGCCGTCACGGCTTCACCGTGGCTACGGAAATGCTGGATAAGATCAAGGCCCTGGGCTATAAGTACTCCACAAAGGGCGCTATCTCCGTGTCCATTGCGGACATGGTGGTGCCTGAAATCAAGTATGAACTGGTTCGTCAGGCTGAGGGCAAGGTGGTTGAGATTGAAAACTTCTACCGCCAGGGCTTCATTACCAACGAGGAGCGCTACCGTCTGGTTGTCCAGCAGTGGGAGAAGACCACCAAGGAAGTCACCGACGCCCTGCAGGATAACCTGGATGAGTTCAACCCCATATATATGATGGCCGACTCCGGTGCCCGTGGCTCCATGGCTCAGATCCGTCAGCTGGCCGGTATGCGTGGCCTTATGGCCGATACCGCTGGCCGTACCATCGAAATCCCCGTTAAGGCAAACTTCCGTGAAGGCCTGTCCGTTCTGGAGTACTTCATTTCCTCCAGAGGCGCTCGTAAGGGCATGACCGATACAGCTCTTCGTACCGCTGACTCCGGTTACCTGACCCGCCGAATGGTGGACGTGTCTCAGGATGTCATCATCCGTGAGCATGACTGCCGCACCGAGCACGGCATCTGGGTTGGCGCCGTCTACGACAAGAACGGCGACGTCATCGATACCTTTGGCAACCGTATCCGGGGCCGTTATCCCGTCCGTGACGTTCTGCACCCCGTTACCGGAGAGCTGCTGCACTCCAAGAACGTCATGATGATGCCCGAGGATGCCGAAAAGTTCGAGAAGGCCGGCATCGATAAGATCTATATTCGCACCATTCTGGGCTGCCGCGCCCGGGTGGGCGTCTGCGCCAAGTGCTACGGCATGAACCTGGCCACCTCCAAGGAAGTGGACCTGGGCGAGGCCGTCGGCATTATCGCCGCCCAGTCCATCGGCGAACCCGGTACCCAGCTGACCATGCGTACCTTCCACTCCGGCGGCGTTGCCGGTGACGATATCACCCAGGGTCTTCCCCGAGTGGAAGAACTGTTCGAGGCCCGCCGTCCCAAGAAGATGGCCCAGATCTCCGAGATCACCGGCGTCGTGAATATCGACGACACCCACCGGACTGCGCTGCGTAACATCACCGTCACTGCCGACGATGGCGAGACCAAGGTCTACCAGGTGCCCTATTCTGTGGGCCTGAAGGTCACCCACGGCAAGATCGTGGAAAAGGGCCAGCCCATCACCGACGGCGCCCTCTATCCTCAGGATGTTCTGCGTATCTCCGGCGTGGAGGCGGTCCAGGATTACCTGGTCCAGTCCGTCCAGGCGGTGTACCGTCAGCAGGGCGTTGAAATCAACGATAAGCACATCGAGGTTATTATCCGTCAGATGATGCGTAAGGTCCGTGTGGAAGACCCCGGCGATACCAACCTCCTGGTTGGCAGCACCGTGGATACCTTCGAGTTCGAGGACGCCAACGACGCCATCCAGGCGCGTATTGACGCAGGAGAGACGGAGCTTCGCAAGGCCGAGGCCAGCGCAATGCTCCTGGGTATCACCAAGGCGGCCCTGGCTACCGACTCCTTCCTGTCTGCCGCATCCTTCCAGGAGACCACCAAGGTCCTCACCGATGCCGCTATTAAGGGCAAGGTGGACCACCTGGTTGGCCTGAAGGAGAACGTGCTCATCGGTAAGCTCATTCCCGCAGGTTCCGGCCTCATGGCCTACCGGGACTATCAGCCCGGCGCCACCCCCGAGACCAGACTTCCCGAAGAAATGATGGAGAAGGCGCTTAACTAAAGAATATGTCCGGACTTCCAATGAAGTCCGGACATTTTTTTACGGAATGCGGCTCCCATGACAGCAGGGGAAATGCCAAAAGACACGAAACGCCTTAAAATTCCATTAAAATTTGCAAAAAAGCTGTACTTTTTGCAGTTTTTCCATTATAATGCAGACATCCCCGAAGAATGGAGAATTTTTCTTATGCGAAAGATGCTGAAGAGAATCAATCTGTTTCTCTTTTTCGTGCTTGTGGTATTGGTAGTGGTCAGCCCCCTTTCCGATATTCTGTTTCCCGCTCTGACCAGGCTCATCCACCCTGCGGAAAGCTCCCTGGGCTGGAATCTGATTCTCGTAAATGGGGAGCACTATATTCCCCGGGATTACCAGGTGAATCTGACGGAGCTTGCCAATGGACAAAAGGTGGACAGCCGCATTTATCCGGAGCTGCAAGCCATGTTTGACGAGGCCAGACGGCAGGGCCTGGGGCTGTATGTAGCCTCCGGATATCGCACCACGGAAAAACAGCGTGAGCTGCTGGAGGAGAAAATCGCAGAATATAAAGGCCAGGGCCACAGCTCCAAGGAGGCAAAGACCCTGGCGGAGCGGTGGGTGGCTGTGCCAGGTACCAGCGAGCATGAACTGGGCATCTCAGTGGACATCAACGCCGACACCGACGTCTGTACCCGGGAGGCACTTTACAGCTGGCTTGGAGAAAACGCTCACCACTACGGCTTTATCCATCGGTATCCTGCGGATAAAACGGAGATTACCGGCGTGATAAACGAGCCCTGGCACTATCGATATGTGGGAAAAGAGGCGGCGCAGGAAATGTACGACCTGGGAGTTTGCTTGGAGGAGTACATAGAGAGCCTGAAATAGGGTTCTGTTTTTGTAAGGGAGGGCCAAGGCCCTCCCTTACGGATTTTTTGGTATATTTTTTCAAAAAATCCGCAAGGTTTCCTTCTGCTTTGCGTGTATAGAAGTGAAACACAGAAAGGAGGGCATCCCATTGGAAGATTCTCAAATCCTCAGCCTCTATTTTGCCCGGTCGGAGCAGGCCATTGCCGAGACCGACCGAAAATATGGAGGCTACTGCTACCATATTGCCTACAACATTCTCACAAACTCCCAGGACGCGGAGGAAAGTGTCAGTGACACATACCTCGCCGCCTGGAACGCCATTCCCCCCAAACGCCCTGCGGCGCTGGCTGCGTTTCTCGGGAAGATCACCCGTTTTCTCTCCATCAGCCGCTGGCGAAAGCGAGGCGCAGAAAAACGGGGCGGCGGTGAATTCCCCCTGGCTCTGGACGAACTGCAAAACTGCGTCAGCGGAGAGCC
>DVJG01000062.1 GCA_018710805.1 Candidatus Faecousia faecipullorum | reverse complement strand
ATAATGGGCAGAGGCGTTGTGGCAATGTCCTGAAGGAAGGGATCAACCCGCTTTTCGTTTTCGGGCACCACGGTCAGAGACAGACCGGGCTCCAGCTGACGTGCGGAGAAGCAGCCGGGCTCAGAGCCGTTGCCCCAGACGATGCTGTAGTTGCCCATGGCTGCGGAGAAGCCCTTGGGGTCCTTGGCGACCTCGTCCAAATAGGACAGGGTGCCGTCGGCATTTTCCTCGTAGGTGGTGCCTTCAATGCCCATCCAAATCAGGTCGCTGCCTTCCTCGGAGTAGAGATAATCCAGCCACTTGATGGCAGCTACGGGGTCCTCGCAGTTGGAGGTGATGAAAGCGGAGCAGTTGTTGTTGACCACGGGGTTATAGAAGCTCCAGACGCGGTTCTCGGCACCGGCAGGTCCGATCAGGGGTTCCATGCCCTTCAGGTCGGGAGCCACGGGACCGGCATTCAGGGTCTGGTGGAGCATCATAACGCCGATGCGGTCGTCAGGCATAAAGCCATGGTACCGGGCGTTGGTCTGGGAGAAAATCTCGTTGTCCAGGAGGCCTTCGGTATAGAGCATATTGCAGTATTCCAGAGCGGCCTTGAATTCGTCGCTGGTGGCCATGGAGGTGAACTTGCCGTCCTCAAACTTGGCAGGCAGGTCATAGGCGTAGTTGAGGCCAAAGCCGGGCAGGATGCCACGCAGGCAAATGGGGAAGTTGTGGGCGGAGTAGGGGATTTCATCGGAGGGGTCGCCGTTGCCGTTGGCGTCCTGGTCCCGGAAGGCTTTCAGAACTTCCGTGAACTCGTCCAGGGTCTTGGGTTCTTCCATACCGACCCGTTCCAGCCACTTGGTGTTGATCTGCATGACACGCCAGACCTGGTAGGGCTTGTAGTCATAAATGGTGGGCAGGACGTAGATCTTTCCGTCGGGGGTCATGTTGGAGGCCTTGGCTGCGGGGTACTTTTCAAACATGGCCTTCAGGTGGGGGGCGTACTGGTCAATCAGAGGAGCCATATCAATCAGCAGACCTGCTTCGCCCCACTTCAGAGCGGTGGTACGGTCTGTGGCGCCCTGGCCGGCACGGATAAAGATACCGGGCATATCGCCGCTGGCGAACATCATGTTGACCCGCTCAGTGGTCTGGGGGCTCTGCTCCATATACTCCCAGTCGATGTGGATATTGGTGCGCTTTTCCAGCTCCTCAAACAAGGGCATGGTTTCCCATGCAACCTGGCCGGGATAGGAGCAGCCAAAGCCGGACAGGGTCACCTTTTCAGGCAGGGGGAATACGGGCTCTTCCGGCGCTGCGGCGGTATCGGACGGGGGTTCGGACTGGGCGGTGGTGGCTTCGGCAGCCTGAGTGGCCTCTGGGGTCTGTGCGCCGGAGCAGCCGGTGAACAGGGACAGGACCATAGCCATGCACAGAAGCAGGGCCAGCCAGCTGCTCGCAGTGTTTTCTCTTTCCTGCCGGAGCGAAGGGAGTGGCCATGACCTTGAGGCTTCTCTCCCCGGTAAACGCGGCCTCGTCGGTATTCAGAAGGGAGATGAGATGGCCATCGTTTCCCCCGGGCAGAATTTCCGCGCGGACCGACTGGGTAGAGCCGGGAAGTTCAAAATGGTAGTGGCGGGGTGCTTCGGTCAGCTGCCGGATTTTTTCCGGCAGAGGCTCTCCGGCGGTCTGGTATGCCAGACGGGCCAGGTAAAGCGCCGAGGAAGCGGCATCTGTAATGTTCAAAGAACCCACAACGCTGGAACAAACCTGGAAATCCTGGATGGACGCCCGCCATTTGTTGTAGTCGATGCCCTCTAAGCCGTTGGCCACACCTAAAATGGTTCCCAGATTGCCCACGTTGCAGTCTGTGTCAAAGCCGCACATATTGCCGATATTCAAGGTGCGGGTAAAATCTCCCTGGCCGTAGAGCATGGCAAGAACAATAATGGCGGCGTTGGGAATGATGTGGCACCAGCCCTGGTAGCGGTCGCTCCAGTAATGGGCCTTGATGAATGCGAGGCACCCATGCCAATCCTCGGGGTGTGCCTGGTAAAACGCCATGACATCCCGGACCATGCAGGCATATTGGCAGTCCTGGGGAATTACGGACAAGGCTTTTTGGAGAATGCGCTCCATATTCCGGTCCTCAAAGGCGGCGCTGATGCAGGCAGCTACAAACATACCGCCGTAGATGCCGTTTTCGTCCCAGCCCACGCTGGCTGCGATTTTGGCATAATCCGCGGCCTTCCGGTAGTCCCCCGGGAACACCAGACCCCAGGAATCAATGAAAATCTGTCCGCCGATCTGCTCCGCCACCACAATTCCGTTCTGCCTTGCGGAACCGGACTGGGGGGCCTGAATGCCGCAGGTCAGATTCTCATACAGGGTGTGCTCTGCGGAAATGCCGTAGCCGCCCCACCAGAAGAAGCCGTAGCCATTGGATACATAGTTGAGGACGGTGCTGCCCACCTGCTGAGGTGTCAGCTTTCCGTCCTGGGCCAGGTCTTCCAGTGCCCGGATGAAAAACAGAGGGCCGTTTGTATCGTCGTCGGCGGCAAAGTCACGGTAGGTCTTGACATAGCCGTCCAGCTCGCCGTAGAATTCCCGAATGGCTTCGCTGGTCCACATCTCAATGGGTGCGCCGTAGCGGACACCAATGATCTTGCCCAGCCATCCGGCGTACACTTTTTCCAAGTAGTCCGGTCCGAAGTGCGTGCCCATACCTTTCCTCCTTAAAAGCCAAGCGTCAGGAAAAACTGCCTCGGATTAAGCAAATTTATTTCCTTTCATTATTTTTATGTGCTTATCGACTTAACTCAGCAAGTCACCATATGCTGATGTCATATTCCTCACAAATCGCTTTTAATGTCTTATGGTTTTCTTCGTGCTCTCGAATGATGGTAATCTTTTCTTCGTAACTAAACTGGTATTTTCCCATTCCTTTTCAACTCCTTGACTCTTTTATTATACATCAAGGTGTCCTATATTTTAATGTCTACTTTTTAGGTATCATATCAACAAGATATGGTGACTTGCTGAGTTAAGTCGATAAGCACAAAAGGTTTTAGTTAACTTCTGCCCTA
Organism: Candidatus Faecousia faecipullorum; assembly: GCA_018710805.1. GTDB lineage: Bacteria > Bacillota > Clostridia > Oscillospirales > Oscillospiraceae > Faecousia > Faecousia faecipullorum. Next base: position 11,992 of record DVJG01000062.1, on the reverse strand, counting down.
ATTATAGCACTTTAACTAAAAAACTTCAATAAAATGTTTTTATTTTATGGTTTTTCATATAAATGCTCAAAATATCTTTACCATTTTTTGGTGAGTGGAGAAACGAATAGTCGAATTAACTCATTAAAACGTTTTTGGTTTGTGCACAATCACAACAGATTTTATTAAAGATTAAAACGTTTTGCAAACCTGGAGCCTAAAATGGGCAATAGGCACAATGGCAGAAGGCGCCCTGGATTTTCACGCCTGACCTGCCGATACAGGAGATAAGCTCCTGAAGACAGGCGGCATGAACGGCCGGGAAAGCTGCCCGGATGGATGTGTTTTCAGGCAGCAAAAATCCCCCGGCTCGGAAGAGCCAGGGGATAAAATCGGCACCAGCCAACCACCGCAGCCGGGGGCTGGCTTAAAATTGCCGGGGCAGGTGCTTTCAGAAGGAAAACACCACATCCAGCACCATCATCACGGCAAAGCCCAGCATGACGCCCCAGGCGCCCAGGTGGGGGTGGTCCTCCAGGTGGGCGTCGGGAATCAGATCCTCAGCCACTACGAAAATCATGGCCCCGGCGGCGAAGGACAGGAGCCAGGGCTGCAGAGCCTGGATGGAGGAAGCCAGGAAGTAGCCCAGAAGGGCGGAAACAGGTTCCACGGCTCCGCTGCCGGCGCCGTAGAGAAAGGCGTTTCGGCGGCTGCCCGTTACGGTTTTCATGGGCAGGGCCACAGCGGCGCCTTCGGGGAAATTCTGAATGGCCATACCCAGGGCCAGAGCCAGGGCCGAGACATAGGCCCCATATTCTCCGGAGGAGGCCGCCATGCCAAAGGCAAAGCCCACGGCCAGCCCTTCGGGAATGTTGTGAATGGTCACGGCCAGAAACAGCTTTGTGGACTTTTTCAGGGCAATGTGGGGGCCTTCTTCATCGCCGGTGCCTTTGTGGATATGGGGGACCACATGGTCAAGCAGCACCAGGAACAGTCCGCCCAGCAAAAAGCCTGCTGCCGCCGGGACAAAGCTCAGCCGTCCGTAGGCCGCCGCTCCCTCAATGGCGGGAAGAATCAGAGACCACACCGAGGCCGCGATCATAATTCCCGAGGCAAAGCCCAGAAACACCGTGTTGACTTTGTGGGAAATTTCTCCCTTGAAAAACCAAACCATGGCGCTGCCCAGAGCGGTGGCGGCAAAGATGATTGTAAAACCGATGGCGGTCATTATGGTAGGGGACATGGTTCACCTCCTGAAAATTGCGGGGGATTCTCTCAGAGAAGCCCCCGCGTTCTGTGCTTAATAGTTTTCCTTCCGGACCTCAAAGTATGCCTGGGGGTGATTGCACACAGGGCAAGTCTCCGGGGCCTTGGTGCCCACGACAATGTGGCCGCAGTTGCGGCACTCCCACACGGTGACGCCGCTCTTTTCAAAGACCTGCTTGGTCTCCACATTGTGCAGCAGGGCGCGGTAGCGCTCTTCGTGGGACTTTTCAATGGCAGCTACGCCGCGGAACTGGGCCGCCAGGTCGTGGAAGCCCTCCTCATCGGCTTCTCTTGCCATACGGTCGTACATATCCGTCCACTCGGCGTTCTCACCCTGGGCGGCATGGAGCAGGTTTTCCGCCGTGTTGCCCAGTTCGCCCAGGGCCTTGAACCACAGCTTGGCGTGCTCTTTCTCATTCTCTGCCGTTTGCAGGAAGAGAGCGGCGATCTGCTCATAGCCCGCCTTCTTGGCAACGGAAGCAAAATAGGTGTACTTGTTCCGGGCCTGGGATTCACCTGCGAAGGCTTCCCACAGATTCTTCTCGGTTTTGGTTCCGGCGTAGGGATTCTTCGGATCGGCGATCTTTACGAACTTGCTGGCAGGCTGCTTGCAGATGGGGCAGGTGAAGTCCGCAGGCAGGGGGCCTTCATGAATATAGCCGCAGACGGTGCATTTCCATTTTTCCATTTTAATTTCCTCCATTTTTTCGTTGAATTTTATGGTTTTCAGCAGAGTTTCCACGGCATCCGCCGGAATTCCAGGATAGTTTCTTATGGATTCCAAGCAAATTTTGGCATTGCCGCTCTGGGGGAGCATGAACCCTGCCTCCCGGCACAGGTCCTCCGCCATGAGGCGGGCGGATTTTTCCACCGCTGCGCTGAGGGCATCGGGAAGCTGGGCGGCCATGGCTTCTGCCTGATTTTTGCTTTGAATGAGGCTTCGCAGGGCTTCGGTGACCGAAGCCTCTTTGGGCTGCTGAGGGGGATAGTCCTGGGGGACCAGAGAAATGGCTCCGGAGGGACAGGCATCGGCGCAGACCCCGCAGCCGATACATTTCGTCACATCAATGATGCTGTCCTCTGTGTCGGTGGCTCCGGTGGGGCAGACGTACAGGCACAGGCAGTCCTTGGTGCAAAGCCGAAGGTTTCTCACCGCATATTTCTTTCCCATGCTCAAGGCCTCCTTTCCACTTTCTCAAATTTCCAGGCCGGGACCTTGCAGACGGGGCAGAGTTCCGGCGCGGCGTCGCCTACAAAAATGAAACCGCAGACCGTACAGACGTAGACGCCGGTGTGCTCCAGCATGTGCTCTCCCTCGGCCTGATAGCGGGCCAGCAGGGATTCCTGCATCCGGGTGACCTTTTCGCTCCAGGTCAGTGCCCGAAGGGCACCCCGGTCTTCTTTTTCGGCGGCGGCGGATTTCCCGTAGGGGAAGCGGGCGGACAGGTCCTTTTCGATCAAAGCCAGCAGGGTTTCCGTATCGGCATCCGCCGCGGGTTCCGCTTTGGCACGGAAGAAGTCCGCCAGCTTCAAAAACGCCGCCGCTTGCTCCGGAAGGTACTGCTTTTCACAGCCCCGGGCCAGATTGGAGCAGATAACGCTCATCTCCATGGGGCTGAGCTCCCGCTCCACATGGGGTTTTTCCATGGGCTCCCGGGGCGCTTCCTCCGCCTTGAGCCGAAAGGCGTCCTTGCCTGCGCCGCAGATGGGGCATTTCCAGTCCCCTGGAAGGTCTTCCCATTTGCCGCCGGTTCCCTCGTCGAAGATGTAGCCGCAAATGGTGCATACGTATTGCTTCATCTTGCGTTCCCTCCTTTTGCCTATATTTTATTAGAAAAATCCTGGGCTTCTGTGACTTTATTACAAAGAAGGGGCTTTTTCTCCGCCGCAATGATGGCCCCCGCAGCCATGGCTGCCGCATTGGCCCTCGTGGTGATGCCCTTCGTGGTGGCTGCACATCACATGGGGGTCAAATTTGAGGGTATGGGAAAGAAAGGCTTCCACGGCCTGGTCGGCGTCTCCGGACACTCCGCCGTACAGTTCGATGCCCAGGGATGCCAGGGCGTTTTTGGCCCCGCCGCCGATGCCGCCGCAGATCAGCACATCCACCTGCAAAGCCTGGAGAAGCTGGGCCAGGGCTCCATGGCCGCTGCCGTTGGTGCTGACCACCTCTGAGGAGATGAGCTTGCCGTCCTTGGCGTCGTAGATTTTAAACTGCTCGGTGTGCCCGAAATGCTGAAAGATGGTTCCGTTTTCATAGGTCACTGCAATTCTCATAATACTGCCTCCTTTGGCACTTTGCTGGATGGTTGATACGGGATTGGGACAGTGGGAAAGTTCGCAGCCGTGCTCTGCGCCGCCGCAGATGCGGTAGTCGCCGCCTTCAATTTTCAGCGGCAGCCCTTCCACCAGAACATCGGCAAGCTTCCGGCGGGCGGTCTCATAGATCTTCTGCACGGTGGTTCTTGCAATCTGCATTTGCTCACTGCACTGCTCCTGAGAAAAACCCTCCTTGTCGATGAGGCGGATGGCTTCGTATTCGTCTACTGTCAGAATCATCGGCTCTTTTTCTTCGCCGCTTTCCAGTGGGCAGAACCCCGGGTTTTCGGGGAAGCGGCACACCCTCCGACACTTTTTTGGCCGCGGCATTTCATCACTCCTTCCTGATTTTTATCTTACCATTGTTTCGGACATATGTCAATAACGGATGTTGACATATGAAACAAAGTATGTTATCTTGATGATGCGATATGGGGGAGGGAGCAGGATGAATTTTGCAGACTATTTTCCTGTTTGGGATAAACTGACCAGCGGGCAGAGGGACACCTTATCTTCCTATGCCGCTGCGCGCAGACTGAAAAAGGGGGAGAACCTGTATCACGGCTTGGAGCAGTGCACCGGGCTGATTCTGGTGCGCTCCGGCCAGCTCCGGGCCTACACCGTTTCTGAGGACGGCCGGGAGATCACCCTGTACCGCCTCTTTGACCGGGATATCTGCCTGTTTTCCGCCTCCTGCATGATGAAGAGCATTCAGTTCCACATCATCATCGATGCGGAAAAGGACACGGAAGTGGTCATCATCCCCTCTGAGGTCTATAAGGGCGTGATGGAGACATCCGCTGCCCTGGCAAACTATACGGGCGAAATCATGGCCAGCCGTTTCTCCGACGTCATGTGGCTCATGGACCAGGTGCTGTGGAAGCGGTTTGACAGCCGGCTTGCAGGCTTCCTGCTGGAAGAGGCCCGCATGGAGGGAACCGACACCCTGAAAATCACCCACGAGGCCATTGGAAACCACATGGGAAATCCCAGAGAGGTGGTGACCCGGATGCTCCGGTATTTCCAGAACGAGGGAATGGTAAAGCTCTCCCGGGGAACCATTGCACTTACCGACAAAAAGAAACTGAGGGAACTTGCCGATGAATAAGAGATGCCGACTGCAAAATGCAGCCGGCATCTTTTGTTACAGCATATTGAGAATCTGGGCCTTGGGACGAGCGCCCACCATTTGCTTCACGATTTTGCCGCCGCGCATGACCACCAGGGTGGGAATGCTGGCAACCTGGAACCGGGCAGCCAGTTCCGGCTGTTCGTCAACGTTGATTTTTCCAACCTGAATATCCGTCCGCTCCCGGGAGATCTCTTCCACAATGGGGGCCACCATCCGGCAGGGTCCGCACCAGTCGGCGAAGAAGTCCAGAAGAACGGGCTTCTCGGCGTTCATGACTTCCTTCTGGAAGTTTTCCTTCGTAATATGAATGACTGACATATGAGTGTCCTCCTTTTTTATGTTTGCTTTGCTTGTGTCTTCTTTGTGTCTTCATTATATTCGCCCTTCTCATTTCGTTCTGTGACATTATCACGATTGCAGAGGCAAAAGCCAAGGAGGATTTTCGTTTGCCCCCTTTCCAAGGGAGGGAAATTGTGCTATACTGAATTTACGTTCCCGAAATATGACGAAGACGTAGAAAGGAGCACCTTTATGCGAAAGCGTTTGGTAATATCTGTGTTTGCAATTCTATTGGCTCTGAGCCTTGTGGGGGTTCCCGGGGTCTGCTATGCGGTCTCCGACCAGGCCGAACCTCAAACCACGGCCCCTGGGGAGCAAGCTCCTGAAACGGAGCAGACCACTGCCCCTACGGAGAAAGTCCCGGAAACGGAAGAAACCCAGGCTCCTGGGGAAACCACCGCCGATGCCCGGGAGGAGACGACTCCCTCGGAGCCTGCGGAAACCGAACCCCAGCAGATGCTGAAATTTTCCGCCGTGGTCAGCAAGAAGACCCAGACCTTCTACCCTTCGGACCTGAACGACAAAACCCAGTGGGAGACGGTTTTCAAGCACCTGGACAAGGTGACCCTGGAAATCGGCGGCGAAGCCGTGCCCATGGAAAAGGCCATTTCCGAGGGGATGATCAATTCGGCAACGCTTCTGTGCTACGCCCGCATGGATGCGGAAAACGGCTACTGCACCGTGACCCCTCTGTCCAAAAACGGACTGTCCGCCTTTGTGTTCCAGTATCCGGAGCTGGACCTTTGGATTCGCTACGATGTATACGAGACCCCCGACGGGAAACAGCACGTCATTGATGAGTTCAACCTCTCGGCCCCCGGGGAGGAGCTCAACAACAGACGGACTGCCTACTACGACCCGGAAACCAGGGAGCGGCTGGAAAAAGAGGACTGGGCCCTTTCCTTTGAAGTCCAGAAAACCTCTCCCACAGGCTTGACCCTGAGCATCACCCAGAAAGGGGTGGCCCAGCAGCTGGGCAACCTGTTCATTCGGGACTATACGGTGTGGGAGGCGGAAAACGTCGGCGACAGCTTACCCTGGATGGACAGGAAAATTCCCCGAAATACCACCACAAAGCTCAACATAGACTGGACGGATATTTTCGGCGAGCTCCAGCCCGGGGACTATACCCTCCAGCTGAACATCTACGACGATACCACAAAGAGTGCCAGTAAGGATACCTCGCCCCTTCTGCCGGATTACACCGTCTGGCAGGAATACTACATCCCCTTTACCGTGGAAGCCCCGGAAGAGAAATAAGGGCAGCGCCGCATAATTTGGCAAGCACATTCGGCCAAAGATTTTGTCTCAGACGAAAGTTATCAAAGAGCGGGAATCCTGTATGGATTTCCCTCTTTGATAACTGCACGGATGGGGCAAAAGATTGGGCGAAGGGCGCAGACATAATTGTGCGGTGCTGCCCAAAGAAAAAACGGCCCCCGCACCTCATTTCAGAACGGTGCGGGGGATTCTCAGTTTTCTTCGGTGCCCCAGGCTTCCAGCTGGGTCAGAGCCGGGAAGGGGGAGGGGTCGGTTTCGTCTTTGAGAAGGTTTTTCAGTTCCAGCCAGGTGACGGTTTTGGGAGAAATGCGGAAAGACTGACGCTGAGGGGTTTTCTCAAGAGACAGGGTGAACCGGCTTCCGTCGGACAGCTCCACGGTGCACTGATGCCACCAGTTGTCGTGGGGGAAGTCGGCCCGAATGGTAATGACCAGTTCGTCCAGCTTCACGGGACGGCCGAAGTCCAGGTGCAGCAGGGCCTCAGGATTGCGGTTGATGCCCCAGCTCTGGAAGGGCCATGCGCCGTGGCTGTGGTTGGCATAGCAGCCGTCAATGGCGTTCCGGGCGGCGAATACGGACTCGCCTCTTGTCTCCACATTGGCCCAGGCGTGGGGGAAAAGGGCGGAATTGTCGTGGCTGTCCAGGACGTTCAGCGCCAGGTTCCGGCGGGAAGCTACTTCCGCCGCAGTAGCAGCCCGGGCCCGGAGAAGATGTACATCCCCCGTAAAGCTCTTGGGAGAGTAGCTGATCTTTTTCTCCCCAAAGGGAACCACCAGACGGAACACACCGTCCAGATAGCCATAGGTTTCCGCCATGGAATCCTCCAGCTGAGCGGCCACGTGGCCGGGCTCACTGCTGGTCATGGTGATCTGGTCGCCTTCGGCATAGGCTTCCCGGTACACCAGGGCGACGGAATTTTCTCCTGTGGCGGTGGCTTTCACACGGCCTTCGCCGTCCAAAATGGAAATGGTTAGCTGCATATCAAATCTCCTTTGCATTTGCGGTTCCGGTGACCGCCGGGGTTGGCGGCCGCCGGCCTATGCTATCATGGGGATGCTTCCTTATGGCTTATTATAAAGAAATTTCCCGGGCCTGTAAACATGAATTTCCGGTATAGACAAGTTCTCCCGGTTTTTGTATAATAAAGAAAGGTTCACCGGAGAGACCGGGCAATGGCGGCCATTTGAGGAAGTGCCTTCTCCAGAAACACCCTATGGCCGCAGACGCCGTTCTTTCCCGGGACGAATACCTGGTTTCGCATACGGGCGCATCCGCCGCCGCAGATGCGGAGGTAGGGACAGCTGCTGCACTGAGGGTTTTGGGGCACTTCCCGATGGGGAAACGCCCGCATCACGGGAGAATCATAGACTTCCCGCAGGGTCTGAGACCCCAGGTTTCCGGCCCGGTACTGGTCCAGCACATAGAAGTCGCAGGGGTAGACGCTGCCGTCGGCCTCCACCACGATTTGGGAGGAGCAGGTTCCCAGCAGACCGCAGGCACCGCAGAATCCTGACCGCAGAAGCTGAATATAGTCGTCAAAAAGCTTGATGCTGACATAGGTCCCCTTTTGGAGTGCGGCAAACCAGAAGCTGAAAAGCTCCGAATAGAACCGGGCGTAGCGGTCCGCGGACAGGGCCCAGGGATTGCGGGCGGTGTCCAAATCATCCAGGCAGGGAATGAACTGAACGTATCCAATCCGGTTTTCCAGAAGGAAGTTCCAGATTTCCCTGGGATGTCTGGCCATTTCCTGGGTCAGAACCATGAGAACGTTGTACTTTACGCCCATTTGGTCCATGAGGCTCTTGGCGCCCATGACCTGGCTGAAGGTGCCCTTTCCCGAAACGTCCTTTCGCTGGGCGTTGTGAATGGCGGCGGGACCGTCCAGAGACAGCCCGGTCAGAAAGTCGTTTTCCTTCAAAAAGCCGCACCATTCTTCGTCCAGAAGAATGCCGTTTGTCTGCAGAGCGTAGTGAATGTCGGCGCCCACGGAGGATTTTGCCTTGCAGCAGTCCACAAATTCCCGGTAAAAGGGAAGCCCTGCCAGGGTCGGCTCTCCGCCCTGAAACACGAAGGTCACCTGGTCCCCGGCTGTCAAATCACAGAAGACGTTATCCAGGACCCTGTGCATCAGGGAAAGCGACATTTTCCCAAAGCTCTGGGTCTCCCGGCTTTCGCTGACGTCCCGGTAAAAGCAGTAGCTGCACCGGAGGTTGCAGGCGGAAGAGGCGGGTTTTAACATAATGGATAAATTTTTCATAAGCAGCCTCCATTGTCTGTATCCCTTACCCCATAAGCATAGTCAGAAACCGGTCCGCCGTCAAGGATCATTTCGGCAAAAAAACGGAAGGAGAATTACCATGCCCCGAAATATTATTTTTTACTTCACCGACCAGCAGCGCTGGGACACCTGCGGCTGTTACGGACAGCCCCTGGACATCACCCCGAATCTGGACAATCTTGCAAAGGAGGGTACCCTTTTTGAAAACGCCTTCTCTCCTCAGCCTGTCTGCGGACCCTGCCGGGCCATTTTCCAGACGGGCAAGTACGCCACGGACACAGGGTGCTTCCGCAACAACAAAATGCTCCCCAAGGGCGTAAAGACCCTGGCAAACTATCTGGAAGAGGCGGGCTACGAAACGGCCTACATCGGCAAGTGGCATCTTGCCAGCGAAGGCGAGCTGGAAGGTCCTCAGATCGTGGACAATGGCATCACCGCGGTGCCTCTTGAATACCGGGGCGGCTATACGGGTTTCTGGCGGGCTGCAGACCTGCTGGAATTCACCTCCCACGGCTATGACGGCTACGTTTTTGACGAAAACAACCGGAAACTGGAATTCAAGGGCTACCGGGCCGACCGTATTACCGACATGGCACTGGATTTCTTCGCCCAGCGGGATAAGGAAAAGCCCTTCTTTATGATGATCTCCCAGATCGAGCCCCACCATCAGAATGACCACGGCCACTACGAGGGCCCCATTGGCTCCAAAGAGAAGTACGCCAATTTCACCCTCCCCAAGGACCTGGAAATCCTGGGCGGCAATGCCAAAGAGGAGTACCCGGACTACCTGGGCCAGTGCGCCAGCCTGGACGAAAACCTGGGCCGCCTCATTGCCAAGCTGAAAGAAGAGGGCATTTACGACAATACCGCCATCATTTTCTCCTCGGACCACGGCTCCCACTTCAAAACCCGGAACCAGGACAGCCACCTGCGGGGCGGCGACGACTATAAGCGTTCCTGCCACGATTCCGCCCTCCATGTGCCTCTGGTCATTGCAGGCGGTCCCTTCCGGGGCGGCAACAAGGTGGAGGAGATGGTGAGCACCGAGAGCATCCCCAAGACCATTTTGTCCCTGGCAGGCATTCACGTGGGAGAGAACATGATCGGCGAAGAGCTGGAGACCCTGGTGGAAGGCGCCCCGGAAAATCGGGAAAACCAGGTCTTTGCCCAGATTTCCGAAAGCCGGGTGGGCCGCTGCATCCGGACCCCGGATTACCTCTACTCCGTTTACGCCCCGGACTGTGATGGCGGCAAAGTGCCCTGCGCGGAGGTCTATGCCGACGACTTCCTCTACGATCTCAAAAAAGATCCCTATGAGCTGCACAATCTCATTGCAGACCCGGCTTATGACGCCGTGAAGGCGGCTCTGCGGGAGAAGCTCCTGAACTGGATTGAAGCCGCCGAGCACTACCGTCCCCATATTACCGACTGACGCTATAAAAAGCAGACCTCTTGAGGGCGGCACGCATAAAACAGCATAAGATTGTTTTCGGGAAACGGCGTAGCTTCGGCTATGCCGTTTCGCCGTTTTGCAGGTCATTCATCAAAGACGCGGGAAGTATTCCTACAAGGTCATAGGAAATATCAATTTGCTGTTCCCGGTACCCCTTTGACTTGTCCGGCGTGTGAACATATACCGCCTTTACCATGTCATTGAGTATAGCGGGCGTCAGCTCGTCCAAGTCAAGATACTTCCGCACCTTGTTGATAAACCTGTCAATGTTCTCTGCCTGTTCTTCCTGTTTTGTAATTTCTTCGTTCAATCGCAACAGCTTTTCCCGCAGTTCTTCCTGTTCCTGTTCGTAATCGTCCGAGAGCATTTGAAATCTGCTGTCAGAGAGTTTTCCATTGGCGTTGTCCTCGTAAATACGCTTGAATAGTCGGTCAAGTTCTTCTATCCGCCGCTGGGCTTGCGTCAGTTGCCGCCGCTTTGCCGCAAGTTCTTTTTTCGCTTCGGCTTTCTGCTTCGCGCCCATAGCTTTACGGAATTGTTCTTCGTGGTTCGCGACACAGGCAACCGTCATTCTCATGTGAGCGAGTACGCCCTGTTCCAAGACAACGGCACGGATAAAATGCGTCGCGCAAACTTCTTTCCCTTTGAGCCTTGAAGTTGAACAGACAAAGTGATCTTGCCGCGCTTCAAAGTTTTTGCTTGTGCAGTAATACAGCTTTTCGCCGCAATCGGCACAGCGCACAATACCGGAAAACATATTTGTCTTGCCTGTCCTCGTTGGGCGGCGTTTGTTCTTGCGTAATTCCTGCACCCGTTGCCATGTGTCAGCGTCAATGATTGCTTTATGGGTGTTTTCAAACACAAGCTGTTTTTCTTCGGGATTATACAGCTTCTTTTTGGATTTGTAGGACTGCTTGTAGGTCTTGAAGTTGACCGTATGCCCTAAGTAGTCTTTCTTTTCCAGAATATCGGCTACCGTTGCGCTTACCCACAAATATGGATTTTCCGGTACAGAATGATTGACCGTTTTCCCTTGCGCTTGCCAATAGGCGGTAGGGATAAGTACCTTGTCCGCTTTCAGAATACGGGCGATCTGCGACGGACCGTAACCGTCCAGACACAGGGCAAATATCCGCTTGACGACTTCAGCGGCTTCTTCGTCCACAATCCACTGTTTTTTGTTGTCGGGGTCTTTCATGTAGCCATAGGGCGGGTTGGTACAGAGATGTTCCCCCGCTTCGCCTTTGGACTTCATCACAGCGCGTATCTTCTTGCTTGTGTCTTTCGCATACCACTCGTTGATAATATTGAGAAACGGGGTAAAATCGCTGTCCTGCTGGTTTGCGCTGTCGATACCGTTGTTGATTGCGATAAACCGCACGCCCTTTTCCACGAACAGGACTTCGGTGTAAAATCCCACTTTCAGATAATCACGCCCAAGCCGCGACATATCCTTGACGATCAAGGTGGACACTTCGCCGTTTTCGATTTTTTCCAAAAGCTCGCTCCAGCTCGGACGGTTAAAGTTTGTCCCGGAATATCCGTCGTCCACGAAAAATACGGTGTTTGAAAAATGATTTTCCTTTGCGTATTTACTTAAAATCGCCTTTTGATTTACAATGCTGTTGCTGTCGCCCATCAATTCATCGTCGCGGGATAGGCGGCAATAGAGGGCGGTAATCTTGCCAGACTGCCTTAACATCGTTTCTGCTCCTTTCATCGGCGGGCAGTCTGCCATTACAGGATTGCTTATACTCATTTTAACGCTCCTTGTCTTTTTCATCAATAGGCGACCTTGCCATTAGTTGCAAAACTTTATGGGGCAGGCTTCGGTTCCCGTCGTAGCTTCCCGTAAAACGATAGAGTGTCCTGCCGGATTGTATGGTAATTTCGTGCGTCGGCAATTCTTGATACAGCGGATTTTTTACCACGATTTGCCCGTCTT
>DVJG01000061.1 GCA_018710805.1 Candidatus Faecousia faecipullorum | reverse complement strand
CAGGTGAAGAGCATTACGAGGATCAGGACCACGGCGTAGAGGATCATCCGGTAGTCCTGGAGGCCGCGAAGGGCTTCCGGCAGGACGTACAGAAGTGTTGCCGAAATCACGGAGCCCAGGATATTGCCCATACCGCCCAGGACCACAAAGACCAGAATGTTGATGGAGGTCTGGAAGTTGAACTTGGACGCGGTGACGGAGGAGAAGTTCAGACCGAACAGTGCTCCGGCCATACCCGCAAGAAGGGCAGAGACCACAAAGGCCTTCATCCGGAAGGCGGTGACATTGATGCCCACGCTTTCCGCGGCAATGCGGTTATCCCGGACGGCTTTGATGGCCCGGCCTTCTTTGGAGTTGATGAGATTCAGCACCACAAAGAGGGTGAAGAGCACCAGCACAAAGCCCATGGTAAACGTGGCAAGCTTTTCCACGCCTGTAGCACCCAGAGGGCCGTTGATGATGTACTTTCCTCCTTCCGCCAGCTTCATCTTGCTGGTGGAAATGGCCATATGGAAGCCGTCCTCGTCGGTGCCAACATAGGTGTTGCCAACGATATTCTTCATAATTTCGCCAAAGGCCAGGGTCACAATGGCCAGGTAGTCACCGCGCAGCCGCAGCACGGGGATGCCGATGAGAAATCCCACAACACCCGCCAGAATGCCGCCGCCAGCCATGGCGCACAGCAGTCTGAGCACGTCGTTGCCCACACTGTCCTTTAAGAGGGCCGCAATGACGATGCCGGAGAAGGCACCGATGCCCATAAAGCCCGCATGGCCCAGGCTCAATTCGCCGCAGACGCCAACCAGAAGGTTCAGGCTCACCGCCAGAGACACATAGACGCAGATGGGGACCAGATATCCCCGAACAGAGCTCCCCAGCATTCCCTGGGCGCCCAGAATCTGCATGATGAGGTACATCGCAATGACCACAGCATAGGTCACCACATTCATGCGGGTATTTTTATTATTCCATAATTTCTTCATACGCTTACCTCACACCTTCTCCTGGATCTGCTTGCCAAGAAGTCCTGCGGGCTTCACCAGCAGAATGATAATGAGCACAGAGAACACGATGGCATCGGAAAACTGGGTGGAGAGGTAGGCTTTTGAGAAGGTCTCGATGATGCCCAGCAGGATACCGCCCAGCATGGCCCCGGGAATGGAGCCGATGCCGCCGAAGACCGCCGCCGTGAAGGCCCGGATACCAGGCATGGAGCCTGTGGTGGGCATAAGGGTGGGCACGGTAGAGCAAAGCAAAACACCTGCCACCGCTGCCAGGGCCGAACCAATGGCAAAGGTAGTGGAGATGGTGCGGTTGACGTTGATGCCCATAAGCTGGGCAGCGTCCCGGTCCTCAGCCACGGCCCGCATAGCCTTACCCGTCCGGGTCTTGCCGGTGAAGAGGGACAGGCCAACCATGACGAGAATGGAAGTTGCCACAGTGAGAAGCACTTCACCTGTAATGACCAGCTTGCCGTCCATCAGAGAAATGGGCTTCATGGTGACGATGCTGGTGAAGTTCTTGGTAGAACTGGACCAGATAAGCTGGGCGGCATTCTGCAAAAAGTAACTGACGCCGATAGCGGTAATGAGCACCGCGAGGCTTGGCGTTCCCCGGAGGGGCTTGTAGGCCAGGGCTTCAATAACGACGCCGAGGATTGTACACACAGCCATGGCAGCAATGACGCTGACCCAGGCAGGGAGCCCCAAATAATTGGTTACACAGAAGGAGATGTACGCGCCCACCATGATGATATCACCGTGGGCGAAGTTCAGCATTTTGGCAATGCCATAGACCATGGTATAGCCCAGGGCGATGATGGCATAGACAGCACCAATGCTGATGCCGTTGATCAGATATTGTAAGATCTGCATATGCTACCTCTCTTTATTTGATATCGACGGTCCATGACAGCGGAAAGCCTTTGCAACGCCGCTCTCATGGACTGCCGAAAACGTACAGTTGGGATGGGAAGGTCTCCCTTCCCATCCCAGTATGAAACACTTGAATCGCGCCTTAGGCCATGGGGACGTAAGCGCCGTTCTCAATGACCACCACAATGGGGGTCTTGGAGATCATGCCGTTTTCGTCCCAGGTCATGTTGGTGCCGGTCAGGCCGTCCACGGTCATAGTGGCGAACTGCTCCTGCAGAGCTGCACAAACATCAGCCGCGGGGGTGCTGCCATCGACGCCGGCAGCCACACAGGCGTTGTAGATGGCATAGATGACGTCATAGCCGTCAGCAGCGAACTGGTTGGGAATCTTGCCGCCGTTATTTGCCTTGAACTGGTCCACGAAGGACTTGGCGGACTCGGCGTTGGCGTCGAAGGGGGTCATGAGGGCCAGGCCTTCAGCGAGGGTCGTATCGAAGCCTTCCACGTTCAGAATGCCGTCCATACCGTCACAGCCGAAGAAGGTGGGGGTGTATCCGATGGTGTTGGCGTAGGTCAGAACCTGAGAAGCCTCGGTGTAGTAGAAGGGCAGGAACACCAGATCGCATCCGGCGTCCTTACACTTGGTGACCTGGGTAGAGAGGTCCGCCTTGTTGTCCTGGGTGAAAGCGGCGTCGGAAACGGCAACGTTGAGACCCAGCTCGGAGGCCTCGGAGAGGAAGCCGTCCACGATGCCGGAGGAGTAGGCGTCGGAGGAGTCATAGATAACGCCGATGGTGGCGTCAGGCCACTTTTCCTTCATGAGGTCGGCAGCAGCAGCGCCCTGGTTGGGGTCGGTGAAGCACATCTGGTACACATTGGGGCCGGTCAGCGCCACGTCCTCGGCAGAAGCGGAGGGGGTCAGCATAAAGATCTGATCGTTCACGGTTTCAGGGGCAATGGCCAGGGAAGAGCCGGTGGTAACGGCGCCTGCGAAGATCTGCATGCCCCAGTCCTTCAGGGCATTGTAAGCGGAAACGGCCTTATCGGAGCCGTCGGCCTCGTCATCCTCGGCCTTGAATTCGATCTGCAGACCGCCCTTGGCATTGATTTCGGCAACGGCAATTTCCATGCCGCCACGGACAGCCAGGCCGTACTCAGAGTTGTCGCCGGTCAGAGGTCCGGTGACGCCAATCTTAATGGCAGGTGCGGTGCCTTCTGCGGCGGGGGCAGCGGTGGTTTCTTCCGCTGCGGGTTCGGTTTTGCCGCAGCCTGCGAAGACGGTCAGGACCAGGGCGGCGGCGAGCAGCATTGCAATAAGCTTTTTCATGGTTTCTTCTCCTTTTCTCATGGAAGTTCCGATAAAAAAGCGGCTACCAGGGTAACCACTTCTCTATTCGGTTTTCTTGAAGTCTTGCCTCGTGAAGCATGGATGTATTGTATCTCAGAGAAGGACATTTGTCAACGCAGAAAACACTACAAGGAACGTAACAATTTCTTAAAAATTTTGTACGTCTTGCACAAAAGAAAGGAGGGCCTGCCTTTTGAGGAACCACGAAATACTGTATTTGTTCGCAGGGGAGGGTTTCCTTTCTTTCCCCTGCCTTACACTTTGCATAACGAATACCGGGGAGAGGCAAACCTCTCCCCGGTATTTCAACTTGTTAAAAAGCCTCGCAGAGTTTGCCGCCTGCGGCGGCAAAGAAAGTCAAAAAAATTTTCCGCCGGGGCGTGTACCTGGCGGAAAATACCTCTCAGGCTCCAAGTGTGCGAGTTGTGCGCCACTGCGCACAAGGCGTGCGCGCAGGAGACTGCAAAAAACCTGTCAAAAAGCCCCACCGGGGATTTTTGACAGTCTAGAATGCCGGGGAGAGGCAAGCCTCTCCCCGATATCTTTTATTCTCCGTCCATAACTTGTTTGCAAACTGCCAGGACCTTGCTAAGGACCGGGACGCAGGTAGCTGAGCCATAGCCGCCGTTTTCCACCACCACCATAAAGGCCAGGGGGTATTCTTCGTTCTCCACGAAGCCTGCGAACATGGCGTTGGACTTTAAGCCTCCGCCCAGCTGGCTGGTGCCGGATTTGGCGCAGACCGAAAGGCCCGGGAAGTTGCCGTCACCGTAGATGGTTTTCACATTGTTTCGCATATAGTCCCGGACTTTCGCCGCGATTTCCTCCGAGAAGATACGCTCGGTTTTCTTTGGCTTTGCGGTGTAGGTCACTTCTCCGCCGCATCTGACCTCGGACACCAGATAGGGCTCCACGCCCTGTCCTCCTGCGGCGATCTGGCCCATAAAGGTCATATATCGGGCAGGGTTAACCAGGTCCGTATGCTGTCCGATGGTACTCCAGGCGTAGGACACAATGCCTGCACCCTCCAGGTCGTAGTTTCCGGCCACCGAGGTCACGCCGTCAAAGGAGATGGGTTCCGTGATGCCGAATTTTTTCACATACTTTTCCATGTTCTTTCGGCCGATCTTCTCCGCCACCTGGGCGAAGGCACAGTTGCAGGAATGGGCAAATGCCTGCTTAAGGGTCTGGGTGCCGTGGGCCTTTTCACAGGTGACAGACTCCGTACCGTAGGATTTTTCTCCGGTACAGGTAAAGGTCATGTCCTCGATTCCCGGGACCGTTTCCAGGGCAACGGCAGTGGTGACAATCTTAAAAATGGAGCCAGGGACATAGGCCGACTGCAAAAAGCGATTCAGGTACACGCCGCTGTAGGTCTCGTCTCCATCCTGGATGTCCGGCACGTTGTCCGGGTCATAAGTGGGGGTCGTCAGGGCGCAGAGAATTTCTCCGGTTTTGTAATTGTACACCGCCACCACGCCTTTGCGGCCGTTCATGGCCTCCAGAGCGGCGTTTTGGATGCGGGCTGAGATGGTAAGCTTCTCCTCGCCGCCCTGGCCGCTGGAATCATAGATGCCGTTCACCGGGTCAAAGCCCGCCATCTGGGCGGTGTAGCTGGACACGGCGCCGGCCTGGATAAATCCCTTTCTGTCTCCCAGCCAGTGGAGGGTGGATTTTCTTGTGGTGCTGTTTTCCGCGTAGGTTCTGCCCTCTGTCATGTCGAGAAGTACTTCCCCGCTCCGGTCCGTGACAACACCTGTGCCCAGGTTCGAGCCGTTATACAGATGGGGTGAACCCGTTGCCGAAACCCAGTCGCCGCTTTCCACTGCGTACTCCGCCAGAAAGAACACCATGCCAAGGAAGAGAATGAGGATAAAAAGGCCCATGAGCCAGGTACGCTTTGTTACACGGTTCATGTCTTTGCCTCCTTCTTCATTTTGCTGAGCTTCACGGCGAAGCTGGCGTTCTGCCGGGTATCCGCCGCCTTGACAAAGGCAAGCAGGCCCCAGGCGCCGATCATACTGGTGCCGCCGTTACTGACAAAGGGGAAGGTGACTCCCGTAAAGGGAAGCACGTCCACGGTACCCAGGCAGTTTAAAATGGTCTGAATAATCAAAATGCTGGCGGCGGTACAGGCACCGATGGAGTAGAAGCTGCTGCGGGCCACTCTGGCTGTCCGGATGGCAAACAGTCCGTAGACCTCCACGCAGACAACGCTCAGCACCGCCAGAATCAGGCCCCACTCTTCAGAAAGCGTTGCAAATACAATATCGGAATCCGCCGCAAAGACGTACTGCAGCAGGCCCTTTCCCGGTCCCAGACCGAAAAATCCGCCGGATGCAATGCACATGAGGGCTCTCGTCTGCTGATAGCCGGTGACCAGGGGGTCCTCCCAGATGTGCCGCCAGGTGGTGAATCGCTGCAGGGCGTGGGGTGCAATGCGGATGGCAAGGACTCCTGCAAAGCCCAGCGCCGTAATGGCCAGTGCAATGGTGCCCACACTTCCCGAGCGGAGGTAGGCGATGACCAGAAAGGCACAGAAGAAAATCAGCGCCGTGCCGAAGTCGTTCATCAGAGCAAGGCATCCGCAAATCGTCACGGAATAGGCAATGAACAGAATCAGGTTCCGCTTGTGCATAATGCGGTCCATGGTGGAGGTTCCCGCAAAGACAAAGCAGAGCTTAGAAAGCTCAGAGGGCTGCAGGGAAAGGCCGCCAATGATGATCCAGGCCTTGGCGCCGTAGACTTCCCTGCCAAAAATCAGGGTTGCCACCAGAAAACCCACGCCCGCCACCACGGCGAAGTACCGGAAAACCTTTGCCCGTTCCAAATCCCGCAGGGACCAGCCTGTGAGCAGGAAAAGGAGCACGCCGATGATAAGGGCGGAAAACTGCTTTGGCATCTCCTGGGGGGAAACCGTAGCCATGGCAGCCATGCCTAAGGTACACAGAAAAAAAGCCAGGGTTTCCAGTTCAAAGGATTTTCGCCGGATAAAGCAGTAAAAGATGTAGAGAATCCACTGCATGGTAATGAGGCCCACGAATACGGGCAGGATGTAGAGAAATTCCTCCCGGGAGCCTCCCAGCAGAAAGCCCAGAACCATAATGCACTGCAAAATGGTCAGCATCATCAGATTGGTCACGCTGTCCCAGCCGCTGGCGGCTTTGGTCCGGAGCTGGGCCTGCCGCTCTTCCTGCCGCTTGGTGATGGGCTGGAGGTACATCTCCACCCCGCCGATGGAAATGCGGTCCCGTTCCGTCAGCGCGCAGATTTTCACCTTTTCTCCGCCTACATAGGTCCCGCCTTTGCTGCCGGCGTCGGAAATGGTCCAGCTTCCGTCGTCATATCGCGTCAGAACCGCGTGGTTCCGGGACACCGTGGGAAAATCAATGGTCACGTCACAGCTGGGACTTCTGCCTATGACGTTCTCCCAATGGGTGATGGGAATTTGGGTGCCGTCGGGCATATTGAGCCAGGCCCAGATCTCCGGCTCCCGCCGGAAGGTCAGAAGGGGCCATGCACAGCGCAGAAGCAGCAGCGCCGCCAGTATCGGCACCGCATATCGGGCAAAGGCGATGTACTGCCCTGTAAGCTCCGCTGCATCAACGGATAAACTTGCCAAAAATTCCTCCATATTCTCACCATCCTCTTTCGTTTTCTATAAAATTGCACATTTTCTGCGAAAAGTCAAATTAACTTTTTCTTAACGTCCGCAGCAGGGCGATTTCTTCCTTGTATCCGGGAAGCTCGTTGGGGGTCTCCAAAATCATAGGCTTGTCCCTGAGGGCCGGGTGATTGACAATGGCCCGGAAGGTCTCAATACCCAGACTGCCCTTTCCGATACATTCGTGGCGGTCCTTATGGCTTCCCAGGACATTTTTTGAATCGTTGAGGTGAAGCGCCCGCAGCTTATCCAGGCCGATGATACGGTCAAATTCTCCGAGGACACCGTCCAGGTCCTCTACAATGTCATAGCCCGCGTCAAAGACGTGGCAGGTGTCCAGACACACGCCCAGGTCCTCCCGGCCCACGGCATCCAGAATGGCCTTGATCTCCTGAAACCTGCCGCCCACCTCGCTTCCCTTCCC
>DVJG01000060.1 GCA_018710805.1 Candidatus Faecousia faecipullorum | reverse complement strand
GCCATTCGAGAGGCATTGAAAGCCAATCACCTTTCCATGGAATAAGGTTCCAAAAAACTGAATTGCACCCCATCTGTTAGCGTACATCATACCAACTAACAAATGGGGTGCATTTTACTTTGGCATAGCGGTTTCGTGTTTACTTCTTTTCTGCGTCCAGCTTATCCAGCATATCCCAGACACCCAGCATATACATGACACCCAGCGCCCGGTCGTAGAGGCCGTAGCCGGGACGGACAGTGCCGGGACCTTCACCCCAGAGGTGACGGCCATGGTCGGGACGGATGTAGCCCTCAAAGCCACAGTCGTGGTAGGCCTTCAGAATGTCCAGAATGCCCGTGTCGCCGTCGCAGTCCCGGTGGGAGGCTTCGGAGAAGTCGCCGTTGGGGAAGTGCTTGACGTTGCGGATGTGGGCAAAGGCAATGCGGTCACAGTGCTTGCGGACGATGTCGGCCACGTTGTTATTGGGGTCGGCGTTCAGAGAGCCGGAGCACAGGGTCAGGCAGTTATAGGGGTTGTCCACCATTTTCAGGAATCTGTCAATATTCTCCTCATTGATGAGCAGACGAGGCAGGCCGAAGATATCCCATGGAGGATCGTCCATGTGAATGGCCATTTTGATGCCGGTCTCCTCGCAGGTGGGCATCAGGGCTTCCAGGAAGTACTTGAGGTTGGCCCAGAGCTTCTCATGGTCCACCCCTGCATAGTCCTTGAAGAGCTGGTCCAGCTTGGCCATACGCTCAGGCTCCCAGCCGGGGAAGGACATATTGTACTTCTCGGTGAAGTCCATGATATACTTTGCCATAGCATTATAGTCGTCCTGAATCATGTTCTTCTCATAGAACAGTGCGGTGGAGCCGTCGCCAACGGGGTGGAACAGGTTGGAGCGCGTCCAGTCAAAGATAGGCATAAAGTTATAGCAGATAACCTTCACGCCAAATTTGGCCAGATTACGCATGGTCGTCTTGTAATTCTCAATGTACATATCCCGGGTGGGCTTGCCGATCTTGATGTCGTCGTGGACATTGACGGATTCCACCACGTCCATGTTGAAACCATAGGGCTCCAGCTGTTTCTGGACCTCGGCAATCTCTGCCTCTTCCCAGACTTCACCGGGCATCTTGTGGTGCAGTGCCCAGACAATGCTGGTGACACCGGGGATCTGCTTGATATCGGAAAGCTTGATGTTGTCGTTGCCTTCGCCGTACCAACGGAAACCCATTTGCATAGGCATAGTTGTACCTCCAATAAGTTATGTTCATTCCGGGAAGTACCCGGAATCGTTCTTTTCCATTATACCAAATGCGGCTCATTCTGACAACGATAGAAATTTTGGAATTTTTGTCAAAAAACCATATCAATTTTTGGGTAAGAAATCATATCGACGGGCAAGCTATTGGCGGAGGGATGGGAATGACGGAAAAGCAATACGGAAAATTGGTAAAAGAAATGAGCCCCAAATCTCCCATAGCTCGGGACTGCCTGAACGCATTTCTCGTGGGTGGGCTTATCTGTGTGCTGGGGCAGGTCTGCGGAACGTGTTACGGTGCCTGGGGGCTCGACAAAGAGGCGGCAGGAACGGCAACATCCATGACCCTGGTTGCTCTTTCGGCTCTGCTCACCGGGCTGAGCCTCTATGACAACATCGCCAAGTTCGCCGGAGCCGGAACTTTGGTGCCCATTACTGGCTTTGCCAACGCCGTAGCCGCTCCGGCAGTGGAGTTCAAAACCGAAGGGTTTATTCTGGGCGTTGGTGCGAAGCTTTTTGTCATTGCAGGGCCAGTCATTGTATACGGCTTGGCTGCCAGCAGCGTATATGGGCTGATTTTATTCCTGTGGCAGACGTTTGTGAAATGAAACACACTTTTCCGGAGAAAAGCTTCGGGGAGGGTCAATACCCTCCCCGACAATTTACAGATTTTCAATCCCAGAGACAATTCCAGTTCTGGATGAAATACTCCACACCGGAGTAGACCGTGGTCACAACGATCACGGCAATGACAATGATGCTCAGCACATCGAAGCCGGGAAGTGCCATCATGGCGCACAGGCCAATCATGGTGCTGGCGGTCTTGATTTTGCCGCTCCATCCGGCGGCAATGACCTTTCCCTTGGGGGCAGCCACCAGGCGCAGGCCCGTAACAGCGAACTCCCGGGTCAGGACAATCATCAGGGCCCAGGCAGGAAATACGCCCCACTGGCAGAACATAGCCATGGCGGCAATGGTGAGCAGTTTGTCCGCAAGGGGGTCCAGGAATTTCCCGAAATCCGTTACCTGATGGTAATGCCGGGCAATATAGCCGTCGATGAAGTCTGTCAGGCTTGCAATCACAAAGATTCCCAAAGAAACATACATCCATAGCCCGGCTTTCCCTTGGGATAAGTACATGGTAACCATATAAACCGGGATAAAAAGCACCCGCACCAGAGTAATTTTGCTTGCTGTGGTCATATTACGCCTCCTCCAGAATGTAGCCGGACAGGTCCCCCTCTGCGGTCCCGTCGATTTTTACCATGACAAAGTCGCCCTCGTGAACAGGCTCGTCGCTTGCCAGCCAGACTTTCCCATCGATGTCGGGAGAATCGGCATAGGTGCGGCCGTAGAACTGCTCCCGCTCCTGGTCGTAGCCGTCCACCAGGACTTCCATGGTTGCTCCAATGCGAGAGGCGTTGTAGTCATCCATTATCTCGCTCTGAATCATTTCCAGAAGCTCGGCCCGATGCTGTGCAATTTCGGCATCGGGGTATTCCATTTCGGCGGCAGGGGTTCCCTCCTCGGGAGAGAACGCAAAGGCGCCTACACGCTCCATCCGCACCTGGCGCAGGAAGTCACAGAGCTCCTCGAACTCCTTCTCTCCTTCTCCGGGAAGACCCGTGATGAGGCTGGTACGGATAACCAGGCCGGGAATCCGGCGGCGCAGCTTTTGGAGAAGGGCACGAAGGAATTCTCCGTCGCCCCGGCGGTTCATAAGCTTCAAAATTTTGCTGTTGCAGTGCTGGATGGGAATGTCCAGGTATTTGACAATCTTCGGCTCCGAGGCGATGGTTTCGATGAGCTCGTCGTCAATTTCGTCGGGATAGACGTAGTGGACCCGGATCCAGTGGAGGCCGTCAATTTTGCACAGTTCCCGCAGAAGCTGGGAAAGCAGGCGTTTGTGACCAGGCAGGTCCGTGCCGTATCGGCTGGTGTCCTGGGCCACAACCATAAGCTCCTTGACTCCATTGGCAGCCAGGATGCGTGCTTCGTACAGAATATCGTCCATCTGACGGCTCCGGAATTTTCCCCGGAGATAGGGGATGATGCAGTAGGCGCAGCGGTTGTCGCAGCCTTCGGCGATTTTGATAAAGGCGTAATGCTCCGGCGTTGTCAGAATGCGGCCGCACTCCTCCTCAGGGGCATCG
>DVJG01000059.1 GCA_018710805.1 Candidatus Faecousia faecipullorum | reverse complement strand
CCGGGATACCTCCCGAAGGGGGAAGGAAGGGCTTGCCATGACTACCAGCTCACAGCCCGAAAGCTCTGCCATGTCCGCCGTGATGTGCATTTCAGCCGGAAGGACAGCCCCGGGAAGCCGGGGATTGTGCCTGGTTTCTGCCATATCCGGGTGCCGGGTCCAGAGGGTCACGTCGTGGCCGTTTTTACACAGGCGCAAAGCCAGGGCCGTGCCCCATGCGCCGCTGCCAATTACCGCCGCCCTCATTGCTGCTTTCCTTTCCCGAAGAGATTGGTTTTCCGCTCCTGGCCGTGAATCAGCCGGGAGATATTGCCCCGGTGCATGAAGATGATGAGCACACAGGCCGGGAGCGTCCCAGCCAGGACCCAGGGGTTGTCATGGTGAAAAATGAGAAATCCAACGCCAAAGGCTGCCGCTGCCAATACGGAGCCCAGGGATACGTATCGGGTGAGGCCGTAGGCAATGGCGAACACCACCAGCACAATGAGTCCAATGCGCCAGTCCAGGAACAGGGCAACCAGAAAGCCGCTGAGAATTCCTTTGCCGCCTTTGAAACCCAAAACCACCGGGAACACGTGGCCCAGAAGGACACTCACGCCGCCCAGGACCATGCCTTCCAGCTTATATCCCAGAGGCTCAAAAACAAGTCCTGCTATGAGGCAGGCGAGAGCGGCCTTTCCTGCGTCGATGGCAATGACCATCAAGGCGCGGCTGGCGCCATAGCTCCGGATAAAATTGGTCAGTCCCGCGTTGCCGCTGCCGTGGTTGCGGATGTCATCGCCCAGAAGCGCCGATACACAGACGGCTCCGTTGAGATTTCCCAACAGATAACAGGTCAGGGCCGTTACAATGATTGCAAAAGCCATCAGTCGTCCTCCTTGTCGCCTTTCTGACGGATGGTAATGCGGACAGGGGTGCCCTTGAGTCCGAATACCTCCCGAATTTGATTTTCCAGATACCGCTGGTAGGAGAAATGGAACAGCCGCGCGTCGTTGCAGAAAATAACGAAGTGAGGGGGTTTGGTGCTGGCCTGGGTCATGTAGTAGATTTTTAACCGGCGGCCCTTATCTGTGGGAGGCTGAACCCGAGCGGTGGCGTCGGCCAGGACACTGTTGAGGGCTCCGGTGGTAATGCGGCTGGTGTTCTGGCGGTGGACCTCCTGAATGACGTCAAAGAGCTTGTCCACCCGCTGACCTGTCAGGGCGGAGAGGAACAGCACCGGAGCGTAGAGCATATAGCTCAGGTCCGTGCGGACCTTGTTCTCCATGTCCCGCATGGTGTTGGTCTCTTTGTTTTCCACGGCGTCCCATTTGTTCACCACAATGATGGCGGCCTTGCCAGCCTCGTGGACCAGGCCTGCGATTTTGGTGTCCTGTTCCGTGACGCCGTCGTTGGCATCGATCAGAATGAGACAGACGTCGGCCCGCTCAATGGCGTTGATGGAGCGCATATTGGAGTATTTTTCAATGGCGTCGTCCACCTTGCTCTTACGGCGCATACCTGCCGTGTCAATGAAGCAGTACTTGCCTGTGGCGTTTTCAAAGACTGAGTCAATGGCGTCCCGGGTGGTGCCGGCCACGTCGGAAACAATGACCCGCTCTTCGCCCAGAATCCGGTTTAAGAGACTGGACTTGCCCACATTGGGTTTGCCCACAATGGCGACCTTAATCATGTCGCTGTCCGCTTCCGCATCGGTATCTTCGGGGATATTGGCCAGGACCCAGTCCAGCAGGTCGCCGGTGCCGTGGCCATGTACCGCGGAGGTTTCAAACAGGTCCCCGATGCCGAGACTGTAGAACTCGAAGACGTCGGGATTCGTTGTGCCGATGGAGTCGCACTTGTTTACCGCCAGGGCCACTGGCTTTCCGGATTTTCGGAGCATGGTGGCTACGTCCTCGTCCGCGGCGGTGACACCGCTTCGGACGTCAGCGACCATAATAATGGCGTCGGCCAGTTCAATGCCGATTTCAGCCTGACGGCGCATGAATTTCAGCATATCGCTGTCGGTGCCGGGCTCGATGCCGCCGGTGTCCACCAGGGAAAAGGTACGGCCGCACCATTCGCAGTCGCCGTAGATCCGATCCCGGGTGACGCCGGGGGTGTCCTCCACGATG
Organism: Candidatus Faecousia faecipullorum; assembly: GCA_018710805.1. Lineage (GTDB taxonomy): Bacteria > Bacillota > Clostridia > Oscillospirales > Oscillospiraceae > Faecousia > Faecousia faecipullorum. The sequence continues at coordinate 6,750 of DVJG01000059.1, read as the reverse complement.
GAGGTCCGGTGGCCCGTAAGTTTATTAAAGAGCATGGACTTGCCCACGTTGGGCCGTCCCACAATCGCCACTAAAGGTTTCGCCATGGAATGCACTTCCTTTCAAGAGTGGTCAAAAATCCCAGACAGGGCTTTTTGCCGGAGGGATAAGCAGACTATTTCTTATTATGGCATAACTTCCCTGTAAAAGCAATGGCTGCAGGGAAGTTCTCAATAAAATTTACATTTCCCGAATAAGGAAAAAGAGGAAGACTTGAAAGCCTTCCTCTGTATTTCCGTGTCTAGGATTACTCAGCCTCGACAGCCAGGACCTGACGGCCGTTGTAGGTACCGCAAGCCTTGCAAGCTCTGTGGGGCATGACGGGCTCACCGCACTTGGGGCAAACCGCAACGCTGGGAGCGGACAGCTTCCAGTTGGAGCCACGGCGCTTATCGCGGCGGGCCTTGGACACTTTACACTTAGGGACAGCCATGGTGACACCTCCTTGGTGCAGCTGTTTTAACAGCCATATATGGATTTACTTGTTCAGGAGCTGCTTCAGTGCAGCCAATCTGGGGTCAATTTCCTTCTGACAGCCGCAGGGACCGTCGTTGAGATTCTTACCGCAGCGGGAGCATAGCCCTTTGCAGTCCGGCTTACACAGAAGCTTGGAATCCAGGTTCAGGACGAAAACCGTCCGGACGATCTCGTCCAAATCGGCGCTGTCGCCCACAAGAGGAAATACCCCTTCGTCCTCGTTCTCTTCATCGGCCATTTCGGTCACCAGAACCACATCCAAAGGGAATTTGATTTCCCGGTCAAAGGGGCTGGCGCACCGATCGCAGAGGCCGTGGATGGTGGTGGAGATTTGTCCCTTCATCACCAAAACGCCTGCGGTGTTGCGAACCGTACCCTCCGCCAAAACAGGCTCGGACACGGGGTAGCTCACACCATACTGAAGATCGCTGAGGTCAACGCTGTCGGAAAAGGGAACAAAGGCCCCGGGGCAGTCAATGATTTTAGAAAGTCCCAGCAGCATAAGAGTCCCCCTTCTCGCAGTCATGCCTAAACATTATACTGTCCTTTGTCCCATTTGTCAAATACTATTTTAAGAAAAATCGGTTTTCAATGCAGTTTCCGGGTTATTTCTGCGATGACCAATGGAAATCCTGCCATCCGGGCCGGAGCGGCTTCGTCAATGTGTTCCTTTTGAATCAGGAAGGCGCCGCACGAAGCTGCAAAACTTTGCGGTTCTAGGAGAGTAACCGGGGACATACCCTTTGGTAAACCCATGGCAGGAGCCCTCTCCTGCCGGAAGAGGAGGCTGGCATGGATCGGATTTATGCAGACATCGCCGCCCGGACCGGCGGCAATATTTACGTTGGAGTGGTGGGACCCGTACGAACGGGAAAGTCCACCCTCATCAAACGGATTATGGAGGAACTGGTGATCCCCGGCATGGAGGACCCTTTCCGGAAGGAGCGGGCAAGAGATGAGCTCCCCCAAAGCGGCTCCGGCAGGACCATCATGACCTCAGAACCCAAATTCGTCCCGGAAGAGGCGGTGGAAATCTCCCCCGACGGCATGACGAATCTCCGGGTGCGGTTCATTGACTCCGTGGGATACATGGTGGAGGGGGCCGTAGGGGCAGAAGAAGAGGGAAACCCCAGAATGGTCACTACCCCCTGGTTTGACCACGAGATTCCCATGACCCAGGCGGCGGAGCTGGGGACCAAAAAGGTTATGGAGGAACACAGCAGCATCGGCCTGGTGGTGACCACAGATGGGACCGTCACCGACATCCCCAGGGAGGACTATGTCAATGCCGAACGGAAGGCCGTTTCGGATATGAAAAAAACGGGAAAACCCTTTCTCGTCATCGTAAATTCCCGGGACCCGGCGGGGGAGGCGGCAGCCTCTGCAAAAGAATATATCCACAAGCAGTATGGCGTGGAGCCGCTGGTCATGGACTGCCTGGCCCTGGATGCGGAGGGCATCGCGAAGATGTTCCGCTCGCTTCTCTATACCTTCCCCATGACGGCCCTGCAGGTATATCTCCCCCGGTGGCTGGATGCCTTGGAGCGGACCCATCCGGTGAAATCTGCCATTTATGAGGCCCTTTTGGAGCACGCGGGAGAAATTGAGAATCTGGGCCAGGCACAAAGCTGTCTTGCGCCTCTGCAGGACCTGCCCGAGGTTCAGGACTACAGCCTGCGCTCAGTGGACCTTGCCAGCGGCATCGTCAGCTGTGCCATCGTTTTGCCGGAGGGGCTGTATTATGAAATCCTCAGCGCCAAGGCGGGCCTTCCCATTGAAAACGATGCCCAGTTGCTGTCGCTTCTCATGGAACTGGCCGGGGTAAAGCAGGAGTATGACAAAATCGCCGACGCCCTCTCTGCCGTCCGGGCCACAGGCTACGGCGTGGTCATGCCGACGGCCGGGGAAATGAAGCTGGAAACCCCGGAAATCATCCGAAAGGGCGGAGCATTCGGCGTGAAGCTCAAGGCAGGCGCGCCTTCCATCCATATGATACGTGTGGATATCGATACGGAGATCTCCCCCATGGTGGGAGACGAGAAGCAGTCCCGGGACCTTATCACCCATCTTACCGGAGAAGACCCGGCGGAGCTGTGGCAGAGCAACATTTTCGGAAAATCCGTGTACGACCTTATTCAGGAGGGTCTCACCGCTAAACTCATCCAGATGCCCGACGACGTCCGGGGGAAGTTCCGGGGAACCCTTACCAGAATCGTGAACGAAGGGGCAACGGGACTCATCTGTCTGATTTTGTAATTGACTTTCCCCCCTTTTGGTTCTACAATAAAAGAAAACCAAGGAGGGACTCCTATGTCAATTTCCATCGAATACCTGTGGCAGGACCGCAAGCGCCATTTTGGTCTGCCCCTGAGTTTTACCCGGTATGCCATGTCGGAGGACCGCCTGTTCCTGTCCACGGGGCTTTTCAGCATCCGGGACGATGTGGTGCTTCTCTACCGGGTTCGGGACATCGACACCCGCCGGTCCCTTTTTCAGAGAATATTCGGCGTGGGAACCATCATTGTCATGTCCACGGATAAAACCAGCCCCAACCTGGTGCTCAAGAACGTGAAGGACCCCGTTATGGTCCGGGAACTGATCCACAATCAGGTGGAGGAAATGAAAATGAAGCGCCGTATCCGCTACGGCGAGACCGCACTGATAAACGATCAAGAGGACGACGAAGCGTAAATAAAATCCGACCTGACAGCAATCAGGTCGGATTTTTTTAATGACTGGCGGTAATGCTCCGATAGGTTTTGATAAAATACCAGTTCTCGAAGACCGCCGTAATGGCCCAGGAGAAGATGTAGAGAAGATACAGCGAGAGAATGGTGTGGAAGTACGCGAACACGGTGTACACCCAGATAATGCGGAAAATCACGGAGCCGATGATGACCATGACCATGGGCCAGAAGCTCTTGCCCAAGCCCCGGCAGCCTGCAATGGCGTTGTCCATAAAGGCCGAGAAGCCGTAGCAGATGCCCATAATGGTCAGCCGCTTCATGCCCGCAGCCACCACCGCCGGGTCGGAGGTGAACAGGGACAAGAATGTTGGCCCGAAGAACACCAGGCTGAGGCCCATGGCCATGCCGATGCCGAAGGAGAAGGCCATGCAGATGTGGTAGCTTTTTTTCACCTTTTTCATGTCCCCGGCTCCGTAGTTCAGGCCGATAAAGCTGGAGCAGGCGGTGTAGAAGGCCGTCATGACGTCAAATACAAGGCCGTCGGCATTGGCAGCGGCGGAGTTGCCTGCCACCATGATGGTGTCAAAGGAGTTGACACCCATCTGAATGAAGAGATTCGCGGCGTAAAAAATGCCGTTTTGAATACCGGAGGGAATGCCCAGGGTGAGAATCTCTCTGGCATTTTTCCCTGTAAGGCGCAGCTCCTTCAGACGCAGACCGAAGATTTCCTTGGAGCGGAACAGGGTAAAGAGAATCAAAAATGCGGAAAGATATTGAGACAGAATACTGGCAATGGCCACGCCTGCCACATCCAGATGGCAGACAATGACGAAAAAGAGGTTCAGCACCACATTGAGAATGCCGGAAATGAGAAGAAAGATCAGAGGCTTTTTCGTATCGCCAATGGCGCTGTACACCGCATTGCCGAAGTTATAGAGGGCCAGTGCAGGCATACCGCAGAAGTAGATGCCCATGTACAGGCTGGCCTTGTCCAGAAGCTCCGGCTTGGTGTTGAGAAGTTTCAGAAGGGTCCGGGAGCCGACGAGGCCGAAGGCTGTCATTATGAGCCCGCAGAAAAGACAAATGAGCAGGGAGGAGTGGATGGTCTTTCCAAGTCCTTCTTTGTCCCTGGCCCCGTAGTACCGGGCCACCAGGGCGTTGACGCCGCCTCCGAGGCCGATAAGAATGCCTGTGAAAAGCGCCACAGCCGTGGTGGTGGAACCAACCGCCGCCAAAGACAGAGAGCCGGAAAACCGGCCCACTACGGCGATATCCGCCATGTTGAAGAGCACTTGGAGAACATTTGAGACCATCAGCGGCAGGCTGAACAGGAGAATCTGCACAGGCAGGGATTTTTGCACAAGTGTTTTTTGAGGAGCCATAGGGGGATTCTTCTTTCTATAGATTTCGATTGCATATTCTATCACAAATTCTTCGTTTTGCAAGGGGCAAAAACCTTGCCGCCAGGCGCTCTTTGTGGTATGATGAGAAAAAAACATGGAGGACATTATGAGCAAAGCGGATGAACTCTACCGGGCTACCTGCCTGGATATTTTGGAAAACGGCTTTTCCGACGAAAACCTGGAGGTCCGCCCCCACTGGGCCGACGGAACTCCCGCCCACACCATAAAAAAATTTGGCGTTGTGAATCGCTACAACTTGGCGGAGGAATTTCCCATTATGACCCTGCGGCGGACCTACTGGAAAAGCGCCGTGGACGAGCTTCTCTGGATCTGGCAGAAGAAGTCCAACCGGATTGCGGATTTGGGAAGCCATGTCTGGGACGAGTGGGCAGGGGAGGACGGCACCATCGGCAAGGCCTATGGCTACCAGCTTGGCATCAAGCACCAGTATAAAGAGGGAGAATTCGACCAGGTAGACCGGGTGCTCTACGACTTAAAGCACAACCCCGCCTCCCGGCGCATTCTTACGAATATCTACAATTTCCAGGACCTGCATGAAATGAACCTCTACCCCTGCGCCTATTCCATGACCTTCAACGTCACCGGGGACACCCTGAACGCCATTTTAAATCAGCGGTCTCAGGATATGCTTACCGCCAACAACTGGAATGTGGTGCAGTATGCGGTGCTCACCCACATGATGGCCCAGGTCAGCGGCCTTAAGGTAGGCGAGCTGGTCCATGTGATTGCCGACTGCCACATCTACGACCGCCACATCCCGGCAGTGAAAGCCATGCTGGAAAAGGAAGGGTATCCTGCGCCTAAGTTTACCATGAACGAGAGCGTCACGGACTTTTACGCATTTACGAAGGACTCCTTCAAGCTGGAAAATTATCAGTACCATCCCTTCGATTTTGAAATTCCCATGGCAATTTGAGGTGGGATATGGAACTTATTGCAGCAGTATATGATGACTGGGGCATTGGCCGGGACGGTACCCAGCCTGTGGCCCTGTCCGCGGACCGGAAATTCTTCCGGGAGACCACAAAGGGAGCCCTGGTCATTGCGGGACGCCGGACCATCCAGGACTTCCCAGGGCAAAAGCCCTTACCTGGCCGGGTCAACGTGGTCCTGACCCGGGGAGACGGAGCGTATCCCGGTTTCACGGTTTGCCATAGGGTGGAAGAAGCCCTGGCATTGGCTAAAACCGCCCAGCGGGCCATGGTCATCGGCGGCGGCAGCATTTACAGGGCCCTGCTCTCTTATTGTGACACCGCCTACGTCACCAAGGTCCACACCTGCCCCCAATCGGACACATTCTTTCCAAATCTGGACCAGGATGAGAATTGGTTTATAGCCGAGAGAATCCAGTCCGGCGAGGAAAACGGCATTCCATATGAAATGCTGAAATACAGAAGAAAATAAGAATTTTCCCGGTATTCCATAGGAATACCGGGAAAATTTATTTCTTTTTCCCAGGTTTCTTCGGGGAAACCTTTTTGGGCGGCGCTTTCCTGGTCGATGCTTTCTGCGCCGTTGGTTTTCCCGGCATCTTCGGAGGAGCGGACCGCTGGACCCGGGCTCCTGGGGGGACGGCCCGGATGAGGCACTTGGGCCCGGAGCCGATGAGGTCCTCCCGATGGGCTTTTTGGAGGGCCTCCCGGACCAGATAGTAGTTCTTGGGGTTTTTATACTGGATCAGGGCCCGCTGCATGGCCTTTTCGTGAGGATCCTGGGGCACATAGACCTTCTCCATGGTCCGAAGGTCCAGACCCGTATAGTACATCACCGTGGAAAGCGTAGAGGGGGTGGGATAGAAATCCTGGACCTGCTCGGGAGAGAAGCCCATGTCCCGGATGTACTCCGCCAGCTCCACGGCCTCCTTCATGGTGGATCCGGGATGGCTGGACATGAGATAGGGTACCAAAAACTGCTTCATGCCGTATTTCTGGTTCAGAGCAAAGTATTTTTCCACAAACCTGTCGTATACCGCCCGGCGCGGCTTTCCCATGCGGCAGAGCACCGCGTCGGAAACGTGCTCCGGGGCCACTTTCAGCTGACCGGAAATGTGGTACTGCACCAGCTCTTTAAAAAAGGTATCCTTCTTGTCTGCCAGCAGATAGTCAAAGCGGATGCCGCTTCGG
>DVJG01000058.1 GCA_018710805.1 Candidatus Faecousia faecipullorum | reverse complement strand
GTCAGGTCCTTATAGCTCCCGGCGGAGAAGCCCTTGTGTCCCAGGGCTGTGGGAGACTTAATAAAGGCATTGCTGAGAATATGGGGCATCTGGGAAGTGAAGGCAATCATCTTGTCGTGGTCCTCTGCCGTGGTTACGGAGAAGGAACCAAAATGGCAGGGCGTCAGCGCCTTTTTCACGCGGTCCAGCAGAGCCATGTCGTCAAACACCGGAGGCACCAGCACCATGGGCGCACCCTCAAAGAGGTCTGCACGGCTGTACTTAAACCCGGAAAACTGAGACCCGGCCATGGGATGGCCGCCCACAAAGGTGAAACCGTATTTTTCTGCCAAAGGGAAGCACCGGGCGCAGATTTCCCGCTTGATACCGCAGCAGTCTATGACCAGTGCGCCGCTGCGAATCAGAGGGGCATTCTGTTCCAGCCAGTCGATGCAGCCGCCGGGATAGATGGCAAGAAGAATCAGGTCGCACTGGGGAATGGTTTCTTCGCTCAGCCTTTCGTGGACCGCCCCCGCCAGCATGGCAAAGGACAGCATTGACTCGTTTCGCTGGATGGCGCAGACTGTGTGACCTTCCATGGCATAGGCCCGGGCCAAAGAACCGCCGATGAGGCCTAGGCCCAAAATTCCTACTTTCATACCATGACCTCTCGAATCCGTTTGACCTTGTGGGCCAGTTCGTCAAACTGCGGGGGCGTAATGGACTGGGCGCCGTCGCAGAGGGCGCAGGCCGGATTGTTGTGGACCTCCACCATAATGCCGTCGGCGCCGGAAGCCACAGCCGCGCAGGCCATGGGGGCTACCAATTCGGCTTTGCCGGTGGCATGGCTGGGGTCCACCACCACAGGCAGGTGGGTCAGGTTGTGGAGCACCGGAACGGCGGACAGGTCCAGAGTATTCCGGGTGGCGGTTTCAAAGGTCCGGATGCCGCGCTCGCAGAGGATAATCTGGTCGTTTCCTTCGCTCATAATGTATTCCGCACTCATGAGCAGCTCCTGCAGGGTATTGGCAAGGCCCCGTTTGAGCAGAATAGGCTTCTTGGTTTTGCCCAGTTCCTTCAGCAGGTCAAAATTCTGCATATTTCTTGCGCCGACCTGGATGATATCCACATCGGCAAAGAGGTCCAGGGTGGAGATGTTCATGATTTCCGTAACAATAGGAAGTCCCGTGGCCTCCTTGGCTTTCAGGAGAAGTTCAATGCCCTGGCCCTTCATGCCTTGGAAGGCGTAAGGAGAGGTCCGAGGCTTGAAGGCGCCGCCCCGAAGAATGGTAGCTCCTGCGGCCTTCACTGCCTGGGCAACCGCAATGATCTGCTCCTCGGACTCTACGCTGCAAGGCCCTGCAATCATGGAGAAATAGCCGCCGCCAATCCGGGCCGGCCCTGCCTCCACAATGGTGTCCTTGGGGTGGAACTTCCGGTTGGCCTGCTTGTAGGGTTCGGACACCCGCTTCACGGTCTCTACCATGTCCAGGCTCTTGAGAAGCTCCATGTCCACCCGGCTGGTGTCGCCAACCAGGCCCAGAACCGTCACCTCTGAACCCTCGGAAATGTGGACGTCCAGATTCATATGCTTGAGCCATGCCACCAGATGCTGCATCTGTGCCTGGGTGGTGCCGGGTTTTAAAATTGCGATCATAATTTTCCATCTCCTAAAAAATAACGCCGCACGGCAATTCGTGCGGCGTCTTAGAATTCCTTCCGGTCCCGAAAATTCACTGCAACACAAATCGCTATTACTTTTTCTGGGTAAAAAAGTAATAGTAGCTAAAGTAGAAGTTGGCAGCAGTGATGAACATAATCTTATCCTCCGTCCGGGAACTGCGGACATTATAGCATGGGTGGTGGAAAAATGCAAGAGGAAAATGGCGCAGAAACAAGAAACTTTGTAACTTCCCCTTTTTATTGGACAGAACCTGTGATACAATATAACAAAAAATTGGGAGGAGACGCCATGGACTACTTACAGAATTTAAACCCGGACCAACTGGAAGCGGCTACTACGACTGAGGGCTTCATCCGGGTGGTGGCGGGGGCCGGGTCCGGCAAAACGAAAACGCTTACGGCCCGGTATATGTACCTGGTGGATCAGCTTGGCATCTCCACAGCCAACATTCTCTGCGTGACCTTTACCAACAAAGCCGCCGCCGAGATGAAAAAGCGGGTCCGCCGTCAGCTCCCGGATCAGGACCTGGGACGGATTACCACCTTCCATGGCTTCTGCGTGGGGCTTCTCAAAGAAGACTGCCACGTGGTCCGCTATCCCTCCACCTTTGTGGTCCTGGACGAGGAGGACAAGGAGGCCATACTCCGCATGGTTTTCGAGGACCTGGGCATCACCAGCCGGGACCTTACCATCAAAGAGGCCATCGACCACATCGGCTGGCGCAAAGGCGGCCGGGGTTATGTGAAGACCCTTATCGGGGACCCAGACAAGCTCCTGAAACTTTCCCAAGAGGCTACAACCCTGAAAGACAAGGTTCTGTACCGCTTCTTCTACGAACAGCGAAAGTGCTATGGTCTGGACTTTGACGATCTTATCTATTTCTCCCTGTACATTTTGGAGCAGGATCGGCAAACCCGGGAAAAGTGGCAGCAGAGACTTGAATATATTATGGTGGACGAGTTCCAGGACATTGACAAGGACCAGTATGCCCTGGCGGATATCCTGTCGGGCTACCATAAGAACCTGTTTGTGGTGGGAGACCCGGACCAGACCATCTACACCTGGCGGGGTGCCGACGTGAAATTCATTCTGGAATTTGACAGCCGCCATGAAAATGTAAAGACCATCTACTTAAATACCAATTACCGCTCCGTTCCCCAGATACTCACGGCCTCCAACGCCCTCATTGATAAAAACCGGGACAGGCCAAAAAAACAGCTCACTGCCGTGCGCCCGGACGACCGGAAGCCACTGTATTTCCACGCGAAAACCAGCCAGCTGGAAGCGGACTGGATTACCGCCAACCTGCGGGCACTCCACGATGGAGGCAAACCCTATTCCGCCATGGGCGTTCTCTACCGGGCCCACTATGTCTCCCGGGCGCTGGAAGAATCCCTTATTCGCAGCAAAATTCCCTACGTCCTCTATTCCGGCGTGGAATTCTATAAGCGCAAGGAGATTAAGGACGTATTGTGCTACCTGCGGATGATCTACTCCGGAGACGACATCAGCTTCCTTCGCACGGTCAACGAGCCCCGCCGGGGCGTTGGCCGGACCAGAATTGCGGCGCTGAAGGAATTTGCTGCCATGAATCGGTGCAGCCTCTACGAAGCGCTGGTTTCCAACCTGGAAACGGACCTGTTCCGGCGCTGCCGGGCCAAGGAGTATGTGCGGCTTGTTGAAAAATACCGGGCAATCTTCGATGGCATGGACCTGACGGACCTGCTTGCGGGCATTTTGAATGAGAGCGGCTATGAGGATATGCTGCGGTCCAACGGCGAGGAGGAGCGTCTGGACAACCTGGCAGAACTGAAGCAGGCCATTTACGATTTTGCCAGAAAAGCAGGGGAGGAGGTTACCCTGGGCAACTACCTGGACCATGCGGCCCTCTTTACCAACATGGACCAGACGGAGAAAGCCCAGGCCGTGAAACTCATGACCATCCACGCCGCCAAGGGCCTGGAATTTCCTGTGGTGTTCCTGTGCGGTATGTCCGAGGGCATCTTCCCAGGGAAGCGTGCCAACACAAGAGAAAAACTGGAGGAGGAGCGGAGGCTTTGCTATGTGGCCTTTACCAGGGCAAAAGACCGTCTTTTCCTCTCCGACGCCGCTGGGACCAACTATGACGGCTCCTTCCGCTACCCCAGCCGATTCCTTTTCAACGCCGAAAAGGAGAACGTGGACTACGTTGTGCCGCTGGACCCGGATTTGGAGGAACAGGCCATGGAGCAGATTTGCAAATCCGAGGATTTGGATACGGGCCCAAGGCAGAAGAATGAGGCCGTGGGGAAACGGGTTCTCCACCCGGTTTTCGGAGAGGGAACCGTCATCGGCATCCCCAGAGACCAGGAGGGCTACATTATCCAGTTCGATACCATGGTGACCCCAAGAACCTTCGGCCCCGCTGCAAAGCTTGTATTTTTGTAAGAAAAGCCTCGCAGAGTTTGCCGCCGCAGGTGGCAAATAGAGTTAAAACCGTTTTCTGCCGGGGCGTGTACCTGGCAGAAAACTCTTCTCAGGCTCCAAGTGTGCGACTCGTGCGCCGCAGCGCACGAGGTGTGCGCGCAGGAGACTGTAAAAAATTTGTCAGAAAGCTCCTTGGGGGCTTTCTGACAGTTAAAAAGCCTGCCATTTTTCAAAAATGGCAGGCTTTATTGGATACGCGCAATCCATTCAAACAGAAGATTGGAAAGAAAAGGTTCTAAAAAGAACATAATGGCAAAGCTGAGACAGCAGGAGAGATAAATTTCCTCGGTTTCCTCGCTCTGGCGGATTTTCGGAAAGAGAAGCAGTACCAGCCGCCCCAGGCACCAACCCAGCAGACAGCCAAAGGTGTTGGTCATGAGATCGTTCACATCCGTAGCACGCAGGGTAAAGAGCTGCAAAAGCTCAATAAGCAGGGAAGTGCAGAATCCGAAGAGCACCGTCCTGTGCACCTTCCGGAAGGGCTTCCACAGAACGGTCAGAAGAAGACCCAGGGGCATAAACAGCAGAACATTCAACGTGCTGCTGCGATAGTCGGAGAACATATAGGCAAAGGGCCTGAGATTGACGTTAAAATCCGGCCGGACATAGCAGATATCCGGAAGCCCCACCACGGCATAAACACCGGCAAGATAAACGGCCAGGATAAAACACCAGACCGTTTGCTTTGCATTATGAAAATACCGCTTATGGAACAGATAGAAGATGGGCGCCATAAGGATTCCTGCCAGTCCCGCATCCAGGCACATATCAAGCACTCTATACACGTAATGTACCTCGTTTAAATGGGTTTCAGGAAGAGAACAGCCAGCACGCAGCAGCAGGCGGTCAGAGCGAACTTGGTATCTACGTGGATATTCATGGGGGGCTGCTTTTCATACTCCCGATGGTAGCGGGAAATGCCCTCCATAATGGACCAGGCGTAGTTGATGTTGACCTGGGGGTCCTGCTTCATGTACTCCAGGAAGTGATTTTGCAGGGCCACTTCATATTGGCAATGGTCGCCCAGATTGGTGGTGAATGTGTCGTTGTGGGCGAAGGTGAAGGCATCGGTGGTATAGTGAATGAGCTTTCCCAGGGTGTAGTAGTCCCAGAGGTTCAGAGTGGATTTCTGCTCCAAACGCTGAGAGACCCGGCGCATGAACCGGCGGGCGTTGAGGTAATTGTGCCCCCGGAGCCACTGATGTGCGATGGAACCCTTTAAATATGTAGCAGGATTCCGGTCGGGCTCGATACAGCCTAAGAGAAAAGCCTTGGTGTAAAGGGCGGGGACGTCCGCCATATAGTGATCAATCAGATATCTGCCCAGGCAAAGGTGGCTTGCTCCGCGCATGAGATCGCTCCTTTATCAAAATTCATCGTTTGAGATTATAGCACACTTTTTAAGGAATGTGTGAACAAAACGACAAAATCGGAACAAATCATAAGTACGTACCAGGATAATGCCCCTGCTTTGTCCAATATAACGAAACATCCCCGAAAGCAAACCGCTTTCGGGGATGTGCTTAAAATTTGCTTAAAACTTACTTAAGAAATGCTGAAATCCATAGAGGCAACCTTGCCGCCGTTGAAGTAAACGGTCAGAACATAGCTGCCGGGGGTTTCGGGAACCATGGGCACATCCAGCTCGCCGTAGTGATAATCGCCTTCAAACCACAGGTCCTTCCAGTTGCCCTTGGCCTGGGAAACATAGTCGGGCAGGACGTTGCCGTGGGTATCCTCAATCACAAACAGGATTTCGAGATCCGTCTCGGGAAGCTCGAAGCCAACCGTACCGTGGAGCACCATGGAGATGCGGTCGCCTGCGGCAAATTCCTTGGTAAAGGCGTCTTTGCCCACCTTGTCGTAGAGCCAGCCCTCTTCCTCCGGATTTTTCAGGAGGAAGCCTTCAATCTTCTCGGCTGCAAGACCGCCTTCCTCGAAGTCCGGCGCTTCCTCACTGGTAAAGGTATAGACGTTGCCGAAAATAGAGGTGGAGTCCGCCGCCTGGACGGTGAACTGGTACTTGGCGCCCGGGAACCGGGGGCTGATCTCGGCGGAGGGGGATTCGCACTTGATAACCTTCTGGCTGTCCACACCGTCGATGGAGTACATGAGAAGCCAGCCGCCCTGGGGTGCGTTTCCGGTAAAGTCCCAGCTCAGGGCCAGGGTGCCAAAGTCGCTTTCATCGGTGTGGAAGGCGGTGATATTGATGGGGTTCGCGGTGATGCTGGCCCGGGAGGGCTGGGTCATGCCGGCGGCTGTGACTTCCACGGTGTAGCTTGCCGTGGGATCGACCCCTGTGAACTCCACTTGGTTCTCGGTGACCGTGACCTTCTCCTCATAACCCGTGTCGCTGTAGCACCGGACGGACCAGCTCTCCACCACGGTATCTCCGGGGGGATTCCAGTGGACCGTTATGTCACCGGTACCGGTGGAGGTGATGGTCACATCCTGGGCGAAGATCAGTTTGGAGGCCACATACTCCATGGTGTAATCGCCGCTGAGAGACAAACCGGCATCGTTTTCCAAGGTGAAGGTGTAGCGCTTGCCAACGGTAAGGCCGTTCAAGGTCACCGTATGTCCGGTAAAGCTCTCCCGGCGCTCTTCCTCGCCCTCGGCAGTGGCCGAAAGAATCCAGCTTTCCGGCTCTTCGCCGTCTGCGGTGAAGCTCAGGATTACGGAGCCGTCCTCCGCGCCACCGATGGCGGTGAAGGCGGCAATGTTGGTGGTTGCCTCAGTGGTGAAGATATCGGAGGTTTTGCCTTCCAGAGAATGGAATCCGGAAATCTCCAGATAAACGCGGTACATAGTGTCGCTTTGCAGACCTGAGAAGGTGGCCGTGCCGCCGCTGAGGGGGGCTGTCAGGGTGTTGCCGTAGCTGTCGGCGCAGACAACGGTCAGCAATGACTCATCGGTCTGGGTTTGAACCGAGACGGTAAGCTGATCCTTGCCGCCGGTGATGGTCATATCCTCCACGGTCTGAATGTACACAAATTTGTAGAACCAAAGTCCGATGATCCCAAGACATACAGCTGCCACAATTCCTGCCAGCGCATTGAGCATCTTGCGAATGCGTTTCTTCCTGGTCTGGGAACCGAAGGTTTTGCGCTCTTTTTTCGGCTTCGGCGGCATCCGGGGTTCCTCAATAATGGGGTCCAGAGGAATGTCGTCCAGGTCGTCGCTGTCCTCCACGGCGAAGGCAAAGGGGTCCGGCGCCGGGGGTTCCTCCGGAACTTCCGGCACAACAACGCCCTCGGGAGCTTCGTGGGAAATGAGATCGTCGGCTTTCAGGATCATCCGGGAAAGCTCATCGGACATTTCATGGGGCTGCAGAGAATCTGCGTCTTCCTCGCCGGGAGCCGTCTCATCGGCTTCCTCGGAGGGGGCTTCTGTGGATTCTTCCGCTGCCTGAGCATCGGGGTCTTCCTCGGTCAGTGGCTCCTCAGGCTCCGCATCCAAAGGCGTATGGGGGGTAATGGGCACGTCGTTGACGGCGTTTTTCTGCATGTATTCCACAAGGGCCTTGCCCATGTCCTTGGGGTCCTGGAAGCGTTTTTCGGGGTCCGGGTCAATGGCTTTCCCGATGATCGCCGCCAGCTCATAGTCGGCGTTCAGAGGCGCCGGCAGGGCCTCTTCCGGGGCCTTATCCTTGAAGGGAAGCTGGCCGTCGTTGTAGAGCTGATAGAGGATCATGCCAACGGCATAGGTATCCAGGGTCATGTTCAGGGGCGCCATGGGGTCAAAGAGTTCCGGCGGCGTGTAGACACTGCGGTACTTGTCCGGAAGTGCCGTGTAGCTCATGGCATCCAGCTTCACAAAGCCCAGATCGCCGATGCGGTATTCTTTTTTCTCCGTCAGGAAGATGTTGGCAGGCTTCAGGTCTACATACAGCGCTCCTGCCTGACGGCAAATTCCCAATGCGGCGCAGAGGTCCAGTCCCAGATTGACCGCTTCCAGATGGGTCACGGGATTTCTGCGGACGTATTTATCCAGGGAATGCTTGTAGCTGCCCACCAGATAGACCTCATACCCAAGACGTCCTCGGGTGATGGGCTCCATCTGCCAGTCTTCGTAGGAGAGGAAGCCGGAGATTTTTGAGAGGTCCCGCAAAAGCTCTGCCTCTTCCATAATATCCTCGCCGACCCTGCGGTAGTAGTCCATGGCATCGGCAGGGTCGCGGTAGGCGCCTGCCAGCAGCAGGGCGTCCAGTTGCTTCTGGGATGGGGGAATGGCGATGATCTTTACGATGTACTTATTATCGGAGTTCTCCCGAATGGCAGGACAGCAGCGAATGCCGTCGTGGTCACTGATGGGTGAGCCCATGGCAAAGCCGTCCAGCAGAGGAGAAATGAGTTTTGGTTCAGACAAGCTTGATCGCCTCCTTTAACGCATCTATCATATATGAAAATTACAAAAAAAGCAATACTTTTGTAGTTGTAATCTTTTGGGTTCTGTGGTATAATGTCAAAATATATTGGAACGGTACGGTTCTTCGTACAGGGAGGATATAAAATGAGCAAGATTATCTGCGATATCTGCGGAACCACATATCAAGACACCGCCCCCTGCTGCCCCATTTGCGGCTGCACCCGGGACGCCGCCGCTTCTTTTCTGGGGGACGAGCTTCTCGGCGAAGAGATCATGGACGAACCCAGAGGCCGCGGCGGACACTTTACCGCAAGCAAAAAGAAAAAGGAAATTTTTGACTTCGATGAAGTGAACACCAGACAGAGCGCCCCTCCCAGAGAGGATGAGGACGATTTGGGTGAAGAGCCGGAATATGACGAGGGCCCCCAGCACAATACGGCGGCTGTGATTCTGCTTACGGCCCTGATTGCGGTGCTCCTGCTTGCCGCCGGGTATCTTGTGGTGCGCTACTTCCTGCCCGGCCGTGGGAACGATGCCAATACGCCTGCCTCTGAGACCCAGACCATGTCTTCTGAGGAGACGACCAACTCCGTGCCCTGCACCAATCTGGTGCTCATGAGCGGCGAGGCAAAGCTCTATTCTAACGGTGCCCAGTATCTCATCAACGTGGCACCCCAGCCGGCCGACACCACGGACAAGCTTATCTACCGCTCCGCCGATGAAAGCGTTGCTACGGTTGATGAGAACGGTATGATTACCGCTATGGGCGAGGGAACCACGGAAATTTATATCCTCTGCGGCACCCAAGAGGTCCGCTGCCCCGTGACCTGCTCCTTTGAGCCGGAGACCGAGGCCACCGAGGCTCCTACGGAGACCCAGGCCGTTCCCGCTGAGACCGACGAAAACGGCGAGACGGTGGCAACCGAAGCTGCCGCTGAAGGGGAGACTTCTGACGGTACAGAAGCAACCGACGCTTCCGCCGAAACCACCGACGCAACCAAGGCACCCACAGACTCCGATGTGAAGCTGAAGCTCAAGAAGTCGGACATCATGCTGGGTATTGGCTATGAATTCCAGCTCCTGCTGGACTGCAAGCTGGAGCAGAACGCCGTGGAATGGAGTTCTGAGCACCCCGACATCGTCTCCGTGGACGAAGAGGGCAATGTGAAAGCCTTGAGATATGGCACCACCTCCGTCACCGCAAAGTACGGCGACCAGGAAGTCAGCTGTATCGTCCGGTGCAGATAAAAAATTTGTGAGAGCCCGGATTTCTCCGGGCTCTCAGACTATGAGAATCCCTTTGGACATTTTTGGACAGTTTAAACGCCAGTTCAGAAAATCTGAACTGGCGTTTTTCCTTACTGTCCGTCGGTGATGGCGTTTCTGCGGAACAGGAACGAGATGCTCCAAAGTCCCGCAAGGCCCACCAGGGTATAGATGATGCGGCTGAGCAGGGAGCCGGACCCACCGCAGAGCCAAGCCACCAGGTCTAGCTGAAAAATACCCACCAGTCCCCAGTTGACACAGCCCACAATGGACAAAATAAGGGCAATGAGATCCAACATATGATTTCCTCTCCTTCCTTGGAATAGGGATAGGATACCCAGAACAGCGCATTTTATCAAAATCTCATTGCAAATTACGACGGCTTCCGCTATAATAAAGCAAAAGAAAGGGAAGGGATTTTATGACAACCTTATATGAAGGGGCATTTGCCAAAATCAATTTGACTTTGGACGTTCTTGGAAAGCGCAGTGACGGCTATCATGACCTGCGCAGCGTCATGCAGACCATCTCCATCCGGGACGATATTGAGATTGATGTGGGCACCGGCAGACCATGGAAGCTGCTCTGTTCGGCGGAGGGAATCCCCACGGATGAAGGGAATCTGGCCTGGAAAGCTGCAAAGGTCTACTGCGACGCCATGGGCAAGGACCCGGAGGGCTTGGAAATTCGCATTCAAAAGCGCATTCCCTCTGAGGCAGGCCTGGGCGGCGGCAGTGCCGACGCGGCGGCAGTCCTGCGGGCCCTCAATAAGCACTATGGAAGCCCTCTTTCCATTCTGGCACTGGCGGAGCTGGGCGCCCAGGTGGGAAGCGATGTGCCCTTCTGCGTTGTGGGCGGCACTGCCATGGTAGAGGGCAGGGGAGAGCGGATCCGAAAGCTTCCGGATATGCCGGACTGTATATTCGTGGTCTGCAAGCCGGAGTTTTCTGTGTCTACCCCGGAGCTTTACCGGAAGATTGACACCGCTGCCATTCCCCTGCGGCCGGACAACCAGGCCATGGAAAGCGCCCTGCTGGCAGGAGACCTGGGTAAGGTGGCGGAAAATGTCTGCAACGTCTTCGACCCTGTGGTGACTGCCGACCATCTGGAACTCAACTATATCAAATCCATTTGCCATAGCTACGGTGCCCTGAGCCAGCAGATGACCGGTTCCGGCTCTGCGGTGTTTGCCATGATGCCGTCCTTTGAGTACGCCGCCGTGGTTTGCAATATGCTGAAAGAAAACTACCCCCAGATTTTCCTGGCAAAACCTGTATATTTCTAAGTTACGCCGTCCATACTGGAAGTAATTTCAGTATGGACGGTGTTTTTATGGGAAAATTATGGAAACGAATTGGCATTTGCCTGGTTTTAGCGGCCTTGGTATGGTGCGGCACAGTGCTTTCCGACCGGGAGACGTTGAATAACGGCCTCATCCGCCTCCATGTGGTGGCAAATTCCGACAGCGAAGAAGATCAGGCAGTCAAGCTCAAGGTCCGGGACGCCATTCTCACCAGTATCCAGGAGGATCTCCAAAATGTAGCGGATGTGTCCCAGGCGAAGGCCTACTTAGAGGAAAATATTCCAAAGCTCCAGAGTGTGGCAAACGCCACCTTGCAGGCTGCCGGTTTTGCACCAGATGCGGTGGTGACCCTCTGCCGGGAAGCCTTTGACATTCGCCATTACGATACCTTCACTCTGCCTTCCGGGGTCTACGAGGCCCTGCGGGTCACCATTGGCGAAGGCGAAGGACATAACTGGTGGTGCGTTGCCTTTCCCAGCCTGTGCCTTTCCGCAACCACCGAAAGATTTGCCGAGACTGCTGCAGAAGCGGGCTTTCCCGATAGCCTAACAAAGGCCCTCAGCGAAGACGACGGCGTGGAGCTCCGGTTTTTCCTTCTGGATGCCATTGGAAAATTGCAGACTGCCTTCTTTGCCTCCTAGAAGTTGCGAAGTCTCCTGAAATATGATATGATACGGGAAAATAAAGGAGGCGATTTTTTTGCTCCGCTTATTGCTTGGAAAAGATTGGAAAGCCAATCGGGAAGAGATTTTAAAACGCATTTCTCAGGATGTAAAAAATCGTCAGGGGAACCGGATTCTCATGGTGCCGGAGCTCATCAGCCACGATACGGAGCGCCGCCTCTGTGCTTGCGCCGGAGACACTGCCAGCCGATATGCCGAAGTCCTGTCCTTTACCCGTCTCTATCGCCGGGTGGCGGATACCATGGGCTTTGCAGCCCGGGAGTGCCTGGACGAAGGCGGCCGGGTGGTGGCCATGGCAGCCTCGGCCCGCCAGCTTGCCAGCCGCCTGAAAGCCTATGCCGCTGTGGAGACGAGACCGGAATTTCTCACGGGCCTTATTGATGCCGTGGACGAATTCAAACGCTGCTGCATCACGGCCCAGAACCTGAAAGACGCTTCTGCCCAGACGGAAGGAAGCCTGGCCCAGAAGCTGGAAGAATTGTCCCTTCTGATGTCCGCCTACGACAGCCTCTGCACCCGGGGAAAGCGGGACCCCAGAGATCGGATGACCTGGCTGCTGGAACAGCTGGAACTGGGGGATTTCGGAGAAAACCACACCTTTTACATAGACGGTTTTCCGGACTTTACCCGGCAGAATCTGGAAATTCTGGAACATCTCATCCGGGTTTCTCCCTGCGTTACCGTAAGCCTGAACTGTGATGCGCCCGGCTCCCATCTCCTGGCATTTGAAAAAGCCGGAGAGACTGCCCGGGAGCTTCTGCGCTGTGCCCAGCGGGCCGGGGTGAAAGTGGAGATTGAGCACATTGCCGGGGATTTGAATGCGGTGCAGGAGGGACTGTTCCAGGGCCCCATTCATAGCGGCGAAAATCTCCGGGTATCCTACGCAGAGACTGCCTATATAGAGAGCCTTGCCGCCGCGAAGCGGGTTTCGGAGCTGGTGCAGGGCGGCTGCCGCTATCGGGATATCGCCATTGTGGTCACGGACCAAGCTGTGTACGAGCCGCTTCTGAAACTGATTTTCCATCGGTTTCACATTCCGCTCTACCAGTCCGGCACCGAGGAAATTCTGCAAAAGAGTGTCATTTCCACGGTACTTACGGCTCTGGACGCCGCCCTGAGCGGCTTTGACCAGCGAAGCACCCTGCGCTATCTCCGCTCTGCATTGTCCCCACTGGACCCGGATACCTGCGATTTGGTGGAAAATTACGCCTTTATCTGGGGCATCCGAGGGAAAAAGTGGACGGAAACCTGGGAATATGACCCGGAAGGCCTGAAAGAGACATTGAGCGAAAAATCTGCCGCCATGCTCCGGCTTTTGAACGAGGCCAGAAAAACTGCCATGGAACCGCTTATGGCACTGCAGCGCGGATTCCGGGAGGCAAAGGACCTGCGGGAACAGGTAGAGGCGCTTTACGGCTTTTTGGAGGACATTGACCTGGAAAACCGTCTGGGAATCCTGGCAGAAGAGCTGGACGAGGCCGGGGACAATCGCTCAGCCCAGATCTTAAATCAGCTCTGGGAAATCCTCATGTCCGCCATGGAGCAGATGTACGACGTGCTGGGAGACACGGCCTGGGC
>DVJG01000057.1 GCA_018710805.1 Candidatus Faecousia faecipullorum | reverse complement strand
GATACGGTGCCGATGCCGATAACGGTCTTGATGTGAAGCTCGTTTTTCAGGAGCTCTTCCATAGAAGCGGCCATCTTCTCCAGCTCTTCGCCTGTAACGTTGGCTCCGATCTGCTTGACCACAACCACATCTGCCTCGTTGACGGAGAGGACAAAATCCTGCTGTTTATCCGGGAACAGGCCCGCCAGCACATCCACCGTGGCCACGTCGGTCCGGCCAATCTGCCGAATCAGGAATACCGCCCGGGGAACGTCTGTAGAGAAGTGGAGCTCCTTGGCGCGGATGTAGATATCACCAGGGAGGATATTGTCCATGATGATGTTTTTGATGAAGGTGCCCCGGTCGTGCTTCTCCTCATAGAAGTTCTTGGCGTCGTTCAGGGCGATGTAGGCCAGCTGGCAGCAGGTTTTTGCCTGCTCATCATCGCCGGAGCAGAAAACGGCATACTCAAAGTAATTGGAAGAGCCTACAATGGCACGGAAGGTCCGCTGGCCGAATACCACCAGACTGTCAGGGGAACTGCCCACTTTCAATGCGGCCTCCGTAAACCGCTCTCCCAGAAGAGACATATCTGTGCAGGAAACAACGCACCCTTCCGCATCCATAACACCAAAGGTGCGGTCGGAAACTTCTCTCAACTGGACGATCACGCTCTGAAAAACACTGTTGGACATTTTTCTGTCACTCCTTATAATTTCGGCACTGCCCTCCTGCAAAATTTGCAGACACCGCCTCTTTCTGTCGAGCCGGAAGGGAAATCCAGATTGGTTTTCTTGCCCAAATGCACATTCAACAAAAATGTAATGTTATTATACATTGTTTTTACGCACTTTGCAAGTACCTTTTGACATTTTACTGCAAAAAGTCTCAAGTTTTTTATGGAAAATCCCAAGTGGCAGGTCCGGAAGGTTTCACTGTCCTAAAAAATACCCATCAAAATGCCCGTTTACGGTCAAATTTCCGCTTCCAGCGCAGAAATTTCCGCCTCTGTCAGCTCCCGGAAATCCCCCCGCTGCAGCCCCGATAGGGTCAGATTTCCCTCCTGAATGCGCTCCAAATAGGTCACGGTCATATTTCTGGAGGCCATCATCCGCCGGACCTGGTGATATTTCCCCTCGCAGACCGTAATCAGGCTCTCCCCGGGGCCCAGGGACTTGAGTTCTGCCGGGAGGCATTGGGTTCCGTCCCCCAGAACGAGGCCCTTTTGGAAAGCCACCGCATCTTCCGGCGTGGCGGTTCCCTCATGCCGGGCATAATAGACTTTGGGCACAGCCTTCTTCGGGGAGATGAGTTTGTGCAGAAGCGTCCCGTCGTTTGTAAAGAGCAGAAGCCCCTCCGTTGCCTTGTCCAGCCTTCCCACGGGATTCAGGCCCAGGCGGCGCCACTTTGGAGGAAGCAGCTCCATGACGGTCTGCTGCGGGTCCTCAGTGGCCGTGACGTAGCCTGCCGGCTTATTGAGCAGGATCACCATACGGCGCTTTCCTCCCAGAGGTTCCCCGTCCAGGGTCACGGTCTGGGTCTGAGGATCAATCTTCCTGCCTCCGTCCCGTTCCGGCACGCCGTCCACCGCCACCCGGCCGGATTTTAAAATAACCTTCACCTGGCTCCGGGTGCCGGCACCGCTGTCGCACAGGAATTTGTCCAGACGTTCCACGTATCCTCCGTTCTATCCCCTGTCCCAAAATCATAGGCTGTACCACCTATCGAAATGGGAGGGAATTTTATGATGGTTATGACCGCTAAGGTCGATTTCAAAAAAGTATTCATTGCCATAGCCGCCGTGGCGGCCCTGGTCCTGTCGCTGGTATTGCTCTTCGGCGGCAAGGAAACTGCAGCCCAGACCGGGGCTCCCGCTGCGGGGAGCAACGATGCCCGGGTAAAATTTCTCACGGACTTCGGCTGGAATGTAACGTCGTCTCCGAAAGAGTCCAGCGCCGTCCTGATTCCCCAGGAAAACGGAGAGGTATTCCTGCGGTACAATGCTCTGCAAAAAAGTCAGGGTTACGACCTGACCAAATTCGCCGGGAAGAAGGTCATGCGATACGTCTACGAAATCACCAACTTCCCGGGGGCCACTGCTCCGGTGTATGCAACGCTCTTGGTCAGCAACAATGAGATCATCGGCGGCGACGTAACAGACACAGCGGCGAAGGGGAAAATACAGGGCTTCCAGATGCCCAAGGAAACCAAACCCACCGCACCTGCCGAGACCACCACCCAGACGGCGCCCTCTACAGAAAACACTTCGGAGGCAACAAAATCCCCCATATAACTGTATCATAGTTTTCAGGGATTGACAAGTCTCTCCTGCCGTGCTATGTTATAGGCAACTGAATACTGTATCTTCAGGGCGGGGCGAAATTCCCCACCGGCGGTAAAGTCCGCGAGCGCTTGGCGCAGAATCGGTGTGATTCCGATACCGACAGTATAGTCTGGATGGAAGAAGATACGCAAGGAATTGCGTTTTTTCGCGCCCTGAGTGTATGCTCAGGGCGTATTCTTTTTTGAGGTGATACATATGCAATTGGTCAAAGACAACCTATCCTTCCTTCTGGCAAGCGTCGCCTGCGTGGTAGTGCTGGCGGTTCTCGCAAAGCTGGCGGAGAAACTTTGGCTCCAAAAACGAGAGGTCTCCCCTGCCCGGCGGGTCTGCATCATTGGCATCTGCGCCGCCATCGCCACGATTCTGCACGTATTTGACTTTCCCGTTCCGTTTCTGGCTCCGGAATTTTACAAGCTTGACTTTTCCGAGCTTCCGGTGCTCCTGTGCGGCTTCTATCTGGGGCCCTGTGCCACGGTGGTTTGCGAAGGCTTGAAAATCATGCTGAAGCTGCTGCTCAAAGGCACCTCCACTGCCTATGTGGGAGATCTGGCAAATTTCATTGTGGGCTGCGCCTTTGTGCTTCCTGCCGTCATTGTCTACCATGCCCATAAGAGCCGTCACAGCGCCATTGTAGGTCTGGTCCTGGGTACTATTGTCATGGCGGTGTTCGGCAGTATTTTCAACGCGGTGTATCTACTCCCCAAGTTCTCCCAGCTCTATGGGCTGCCTTTGGACAGCATCATCGCCATGGGCACAGCCATTTGGGGCGGCGTTCAGGGCGTTGGAAGCTTTGTTGCCCTGTGTGTGGCGCCTCTGAATCTGCTGAAAGGCACCATGGTTTCGGTGCTGACCATGCTGCTGTATAAAAAAGTGGCGCGGCCCCTGTTCGGGAAATAAAGGAAATATTCTGCAGGGGAGAGTTCTGACTCTCCCCCGCTTTGCAATATATTGGCCATCCGAAATTCGGAGG
>DVJG01000056.1 GCA_018710805.1 Candidatus Faecousia faecipullorum | reverse complement strand
GCCGCCGTCCAGCTGCAGGAGGTCCTGCCCGGGCTGGACGCTGCCGGAAGCCAGCGGCTTGACGGCGCTGTAATCGTCGGTGTTGCAGACGATCAGGGGGGTGGTGCAGAGGTAGCCCTCGGCCTGGATGGCCTCCCGGTCGAAGCTGATGAGGAGGTCGCCCTTTTTCACCTTCTGGCCGTTCTGGACGTGGGCGGTGAAGTGACGGCC
Source organism: Candidatus Faecousia faecipullorum (assembly GCA_018710805.1). Classification (GTDB taxonomy): domain Bacteria; phylum Bacillota; class Clostridia; order Oscillospirales; family Oscillospiraceae; genus Faecousia; species Faecousia faecipullorum. The sequence goes on along the minus strand of DVJG01000056.1, from coordinate 7,323 downwards.
GCCCAGCTTGACGGTGTCGATGCCCACGTGGAGCAGCAGTTCGGCGCCGGTGGAGGTGACCAGGCTGACGGCGTGGTGGGTGTCAAAGAGGTTGTCCACCATGGCGTCGGCGGGGGCGTAGAGCTTGCCCTCGGCGGGCTCGATGGCGACCCCGTCGCCCAGGGCGCAGGAGGCGAAAGCCTCGTCCTGCACTTCGGCCATGGGCACCACCGTGCCGGCCATGTGCGCGCCCAGCACCTCGGAGACGGCGGCTTTGGCCGGGGCGGCGGGCCGTGCCGCGGGGGCGGCAGGGGCAGCAGGGGCCGGGGCGGCGCTGAGGGCGTCGGCGGCGTGGGTCTCCATGAAGTCCACCAGGTTGGACTTGATGACCGCCACCTGCGGCCCATAGATGACCTGGATGCCGTTGCCCTTATGGACCACGCCGGAGGCGCCGCTCTGCTTGAGCAGGGCGTCGTCCACCTTGGCCGAGTCCACCACCGTCACCCGCAGGCGGGTGGCGCAGCAATCGACGTCGGAGACATTGGCCTTGCCGCCCAGGCCGCGCAGGATGGCAGCGGACACGGCGTCCCCGCCGGAAGAGGCCGCACCATCGGGGCCGATGCCGGTTTTTTCCTTAAAATCGCTGCGGGTGTACAGCTTGGCCTCCTCGCCGTCGGCTTCGCGGCCGGGGGTCTTGAGGTCCATGCGGACGATCATGGCGCTGAAGGTGAGGTAATAGACCACAAAATAAACTGCGCCGACCACGACCACCCAGATCCAGTGGGTCTTGTCGTTGCCCTGCAGGATGCCGAACAGGGTCAGGTCGATCAGGCCGCCCGAGAAGGTCATGCCCACGCAGACGTTCAGGATGTGCATCAGCATATAGGCCAGGCCGGCGTACACGCAGTGGACGGCGTACATCAGGGGCGCCACAAAGAGGAAGGTGAACTCCAGCGGCTCGGTGATGCCGGTGATCATGGAGGTGAGGGCGGCGGACAGCAGCAGGCCGGCCACGGCCTTGCGCTTTTCGGGGCGGGCGGTGCGGTACATGGCCAGGGCCGCGCCGGGCAGGCCGAAGATCATCAGGGGGAACTTGCCCGCCATGAAACGGGTGGCGTCCACCGAGAACTCGGTGACCGTCTTGGAGGCCAGTTCGGCAAAGAAGATGTTCTGGGCGCCCTGGACCGTCACGCCGTCGATGATGGCGCTGCCGCCCACCGCCGTCTGCCAGAAGGGCATGTAAAAGACGTGGTGCAGGCCGAAGGGGATCAGGGCGCGCTCGATCAGGCCGTAAATGAAGGTGCCCGCATAGCCCGAGCTGATGACCAGATTGCCCAGCATGCTGATGCCGGTCTGGACCACCGGCCAGACGTAGAACATGGCGATGCCCACCAGCAGGTAGACCGCCGTGCTGACGATGGGGACAAAGCGGGTGCCGCCGAAAAAGGAGAGGACCTGGGGCAGCTGGGTCTTATAAAAGCGGTTGTGGAGGGCCGCCACACCCAGGCCGACGATGATGCCGCCGAAAACACCCATCTGCAGGGTGGTGATGCCCAGCATCGAGGTGGTGGTGTTGGGGGCCATGGCCTCCACGCCGCCCGCCGCGCCGATCATGGCGCTGATGGCGGTGTTCATGACCAGGTAGGCGATGGCGCCGGAGAGGGCGGCGACCTCCTTCTCCTTTTTGGCCATGCCGATGGCCACGCCCATGGCAAAGAGCAGGGCAAGGTTGTTGAAAACGACGCTGCCGCACTGGTTCATGATGTCCAGCACGGTGTAGGGGATGGTGCCGGGGTGGATGACGCCGGTCAGGCCGTAGGCCTCCAGCATGGTCTGGTTGGTGAAGGAACTGCCGATGCCCAGCAGCAGGCCCGCCACCGGCAGCAGGGCGATGGGCAGCATGAAGGAGCGGCCCACGCGCTGCAGCACGCCGAAAATCTTGTCTTTCATAAGCAATGATACCTCCTGTTTGTCGATGGTCCTGGGGCGGTCTATCAAAAAAGACCCATGCGGCCCCCGCCGGCCCGGGCGCACAGCCCGCCGGCAGAAGCTGCACAGGTCTAGCCTGCATAAACGCAGATGCAGTCACTATCCTTTGGATTTGGAGCGCGAGAAGCGCGGGACAGGGTCAGACCCTGGGGTGCAGGCTCCCGGCCACCCGCTTGAGGTGGATGGTCAGATAGAGCAGCTCCTCCTGGGAGAGCTCTTTGTGCCAGGTGTTTTTGACGTACTCTGCAATGCAGAGGGCGCATTTGTAATGGGTGGGGCAGTTCTGGACGATCATCTCCCGGAAGGAGAGGTCCTCTGGCGCGCCGGTGTCGGGCATCAGCTTGTCCTGGAACAGGCGCTGGGCAAAGTAGCGCAGATGCACCACGAACCGGCTGAAATGGAGGGACTCCCGGTCAAAGGAGCCGCGCCCGCAGTAGAAATATTCCACGACTTCCACCACGCCGTCGATCAGGCGGGTGATGTCGTACATCTCGCTCATGTTGGTGTTGAGCTCGGCGTTGACGATGTGCAGGGCGATGAAGGCGGCCTCGTCGGGGTTCAGCTCCACCCCGCAGCGCTCCCGGATCATCTCCAGGCACTTGCGGCCCATCTGGTATTCGGCGGGGTAATAGCAGAGGATGCTGCCCGCCAGGGGGTTTTTGAACTCGATGCCCTGGGCCTTGCGCTGGATGGCAAAGCTGACATGGTCGGCCAGGGTGATGAGGAGGGATTCGTTCAAAGGCTGGGTGATGACCTTCCGGATCTCGGCGATCATCTCTTCGGTCAGGCGGAGATGCTCCAGGGGGATCTGTTCCACCAGCTCCCGCAGGCGGCGCTGGACGCTTTTGTCCTCCATCCGGTAGACCTTTTCCACGGCGGCGGGGTCCACAAACTGCCCCACCTTGCGGCCAAAGCCCAGGCCGCGGCCGGTGACAATACTCTCCCCGCCCTTTTCGTCGATGACGCAGAGGATATTGTTGTTGATGATCCGCTTGATCCGCACCCGTCTGCCTCCCCGAAAAACGGCCCTCCGGCTCAAAGAAAAAAGACCAACCCCCTGCTATGCCTGATCCAGGCAACTGCGGAGTTGGTCTAGCCCGCATGACCGGTAACAATCCAACCAAAAGCCTGCCGCTTTGCAGGCTGTCATTCACTGTGTTCAGGATAACATACCGCTGCACGGATGTCAACTGTTTCCGCCCGGATGGGGGCGAATTTGGCGGTTTGCCGGTTTTTTGGGGAAATTTTTTGGACAATTCGAACAAGGCGCATGCCCCTGGGCCCCGGCGGAAGGCCGGGTGAGGCGGAGAAGGGGAGAAACCTGTTTTTTGACAAAAAACGCCCCGCAGCGCTTTGACACACTGCGGGGCGTTTGGTGCGGCCGGGGGGATTCGAACCTCTGGCCTTTGGAGTCGGAGTCGCCTCCGGAACAGGGTGCGGCTTTTTGTAAAATCTCGTAAACCGGCATGAACACTAGATTTATGCCGGCTTACTTTTTTGTGGTTTGCGATGGTTTTGCGCGGCGTGTTGCACAGGTGTTGTACTTTTGTTGAACGCAAACGCAATCCCGGCCACCTTCTCACGCCTGCCCCAGCAGCCAATCCAGAACATTCAGAACTTTGATTCCATCGTAGTTGCCCAAGGTGAAGCGGTCAAGCGTCAGAACGATCTTTTCGTAGTTGTCCCGGATGGACCGGAGCGGACGCATCTCCCGCTCAAAGGTCTCCTCGGCTGTCATATCCGCCGTGACCTGATAATACGTGAGAATTCCCTGCTTCCGGGCCACAAAATCCACCTCGGCAGCCCCATTTTTGCCAATGGCCACCTGATAGCCGCGGCGAAGCAGTTCAAAATAGACCATGTTCTCGATGGAGAAACCCAGATCGTACCGACTGCGCGGCAGAATGTGATTCCGCAGGCCCAGATCCACCATATACATCTTGCGGTTGGATTTCAGCAGCTGTTTGCCCACAATGTCGAACCGTTCAGCGGGATAGAATACATAGGACTCGATGAGGGCCTCCATATAGTCGCTGACGGTGTTGGTGGACACCTTCCGGCCCGAGGAAATTAGATAATCCGCCACACTCTTGATAGAAACCGGGCTTCCGATCACACTGGCCAAATACCGGGCAATCGTCTTAAGCAAAACAATGTCGGTCACTTTCCGCTTTTTGGGGTCGTTTTCTTTGCGGCTCTGCCGGTCCTCGATGTCTTTCACAATGACTGTGTTGTAGATACCTTCCAGATAAGCATCTACCTTTTCATCCGTCCGATCCATGACGGCTACATAGGGCAGGGAACCACTTTTTCCATATTCCGCGAATGCCTGTTCTGCGGACAGCCCGGTTGCCTCTACAAATTCCCGAAATGAGAGAGGAAGCATCGAAATTTCCACATACCGGCCTGTGAGAAAGGTCGCCAGGTCGCCCGACAGCAGGTAGGCGTTGGAGCCAGTGATATAGAGGTCGGTATTCGGCTGGACGTAAAGACTGTCCACTGCCTTTTCAAAGAATGGCACCTTCTGAATCTCATCCAGGAAGATGTAGGTCATCCGATCCGGCTGCAGCCGTTCCTTGACATAACGGTAGAGCGCCTTATAATCCAGCAGTGCCTCATAGTCCAGATCTTCAAAGTTGATGGAAATAATTTGCTCCTGAGCCACCCCTTGCTGACGCAGCAAGTTCTGATACTGCTGTAGCAGGGTGGACTTGCCGCAACGGCGAATGCCTGTTACCACCTTGATGACCTGTTCATCTTTCCAGGACAGCAGCTGCTGCAAATACTCTTTTCGTTCTACCATAACCGTCGCCTCCTGTTCCGATTATAGCACGAATTTGTCAGCTATTCAACATTTTATTCCGATATGGGAAAATTAGTTGATGCATGTCATAAATATTCCAAATAGGATCCATTTATAAGACCCATATGCACCAGCTATCAAGCCATGAGCATACGGGTCTTTGGTTCAACTGCCTTCACAACGGAAAGCCAAATTTCGTCAGTTTCCTTTATACTGCTCCGGCAGTTCCTCCCAGCGGCGCTTGAAGACGAAGGCCGCATCCTTGGATTGGTGCTGGCGGGTGAAAATGCCTTTCTTGTTGCCGTTCACCCGCATGATCCCTTCGGTGGTCTGGAAGTCGGCAAAGTTCCAGACCAGCTCGCCCTGTACAAAATCGTAGCTGTCAAAAACGCCAAAGTTCATGGACAGGTATTCATCCTGGTATTCTTGGCTCCACATGACGCTGGGCAGTTTGTGCTCGGTGGCCAGAGTGTCGGTGCCAGACTCAGTAAAGACGAAGGGGACATCCAGCTTTTTGGCGGTCATTTGTCCATCTCCGCGCGGAACTTTTGTCTATACATGATTTTGCATACTATTCTTTCTCCTCGTGTGTTTCATTATTGATATGTTCAAAACCAAATTGAAAAAATACTGGAAACACAGCCCCCCGCACAATCACACGGCTCAAAACGCCGCCTATAAAGTACCATCTGTGGTGCATTTTCAGTATCCATATCAGGATAAAATCGTCGTGTTCACGTCGTATTCTCAACATTGAGTGAAATCGTCAAAATCTTCACCAAACGGCATTTATTTTTTGAATGCTCCCTAACAGAAATATAAGAGTTCACCCTCTGGACTCAAATTATTTCAAACAGGGAGGTTTTCCAATGAGAACCAGCAGTATCACCCAGAAGGCCCAGGCACAGCTTGGAATCAAGAAGCTTCGCAAGCATCAGATCAAACCCATCCAAAGTATCCTGGACGGTTATGACACCATGGTCATTGCACCTACCTCTGCAGGCAAATCTGCTATCTACCAGCTGCCTGCTTTGGTGATGGCTGAACAGGGAAAATGGACTTTGGTCATTGAGCCAACTCTGTCTCTTATCAGTGACCAGGTGCAGAAACTGCAAGACAAAGGGATCAACGCCGCTTATGTCACCAGCCGGAACAAGGCACAGCACTGCGCTATCTATCGCCGTCTGAACCTGAATGCTATTTCCATCCTCTATACTACGCCTGAGCAGGTGGCTACCGTGGCCTTTCAGCTGGCCACCTGGTACAACAAGCCCTGGCTGGTAGTAATCGACGAAGCTCACTGTGTACTGGACTGGGGAACAACTTTCCGCCCTGACTATCTGGAGCTGAAAGAATCCATTGCATGGATGGCTTTCCAAAGTCACCGGCCTGTGATTGCTGCGTTTACAGCTACTGCACCCCCTGACCATCGCCGGAAAATTGCAAAGCTTTTGGGAATGAAGAAACCCAATCGTTTTGTTATGAGCCTCTACCGAAAGAATATTACCTTACTAAAGGAAGACTGTTCCGGGCTGAATATCCAACAGAGGCTCAAGCGGACGAGACATTTCATTCGGAAGTACGGCCAGGAGGGCAGGGTGGTCGTGTACTGTTCTTCGCGCAAATATACGGACCTGGTAGCCAACTATCTGAGCGAAATGTTCCCTCATGAGATCGTTAAGTGTCATGCTTACATGGAACCGGACAAGCGGGAACAGCATGAACTGCGCTTTATCCGTGGAGATAAGCGTATCATGGTGGCCACCACAGCCTTTGGTATGGGTGTAGACGTGCCAGATATTCGTCTGGTGCTCCACTTCAACCTGCCTCTGAACGTTATTGACTACTACCAACAGATTGGACGGGCAGGACGGGATGGAAATCCGGCGCACGCGGTCCTTCTCTATGCCAAAGAGGATCTTGATCTGAACCGGCACATCCTGGACCATGGCGGCTATGCCCCAAAATTGGAGAAATGGCTGCACTGCCGTCTGGACGAGATGGCCAATGTTGCAGCCAGCGATTCCTGTATGATGCGACAGGTCCTGGGTGCACTGGGAGAAGAATCTTCCACCAACTGCAACCGCTGCACCAACTGCCAGCGGGCACGGAGGTAACAGCCATGAAGATTCAGAAGATTGAGCGTGGCATTCACACCATCGAACTGTATGCTTGTAATCTCAAATACGAACAGGTACAGAAAGTCATGGATTGGCTGGCTGAAGAAAAACAGCTGCAGATCGTCCAGCGCGATTTCCTCAATATTGACCGCCACGCCAAAAGCGACTTTTTGATTGCTTCTGGTGTGCGGATTCGTATCGATCAGTCCCACAACAAATCTAACGGGATCGGTCTGATTATCAATCCCAGCTCCCTGCTGGCAGACGATTACCAACCCACCCAGCTGTTCCATCCCAAAAAGAAAGCCTGCGGGGAAGTGCTGCTTCAGACAGAGGAGATACTGCATGAGCTGCGTCTGGAGGACAATGCCCATCCCCGAAAACTGGTCGTTCAGCCTGAAGAACTCAGCCTCAGCCAGATGGACCTGACCA
>DVJG01000055.1 GCA_018710805.1 Candidatus Faecousia faecipullorum | reverse complement strand
CCAGTTCTCTTGCCATGCGCTCGTCGGTGACGGCGTTGAACTCGTCGCCGGGAGTGGGCACATCAGCAAGGCCCGTGATTTCCACAGGCACGGAAGGACCGGCAGTCTTCACGGTGCGGCCCTTGTCGTTGGTCATGACCCGGACACGGCCCACGGCAGTGCCGGCAATGACGATGTCGCCCTGCTTCAGGGTGCCGTTCTGGACCAGCAGCGTGGCCACGGGGCCACGGCTCTTATCCAGCCGGGCTTCAATGACGGTGCCCTTGGCCCGGCGGTCGGGGTTGGCCTTCAGCTCCTGAATATCGGCGGCCAGAATGACCATTTCCAGCAGGTCTTCCAGGCCCATGCCGGTTTTGGCGGAGATGGGGCAGATCATGGTGTCGCCGCCCCATTCCTCGGGAATCAGGTCGTACTTGGTCAGCTGTTCCTTGATCTTATCGGGGTTGGCGGTGGGCTTATCCATTTTGTTGATGGCCACGATAATGGGCACATTGGCGGCCTTGGCGTGGTTGATGGATTCCACGGTCTGGGGCATAATGCCGTCGTCGGCAGCCACCACCAGAATGGCGATGTCCGTGGACTTGGCGCCCCGGGCGCGCATGGAGGTAAAGGCGGCGTGGCCGGGAGTATCCAGGAAGGTGACCATTCTGCCGCTTACGTCCACGGTGTAGGCGCCGATGTGCTGGGTAATGCCGCCAGCCTCGCCAGAGGTGACGGAGGTCTTACGGATGGCATCCAGCAGGGAGGTCTTGCCGTGGTCAACGTGGCCCATGACCACCACCACAGGGGGACGGGTCTGGAGCTCTTCGGCAGTATCCACATGGTCGTCGATGATGCGCTCTTCGATGGTCACGGTGACTTCCTTTTCCACCTTGCAGCCCATTTCGGTGGCCACGAACTCGGCGGTGTCAAAGTCGATGGTCTGGTTGATGGCGGCCATGACGCCGTTCTTCATCAGGCACTTGATGACCTCTCCGGCGGTTTTCTTCATCCGGGAAGCCAGCTCGCCCACGGTGATTTCGTCGGGAATCTTTACGGTAACAGGTGCCTTGCGGGCCACCTCCATTTGCAGGCGGCGCATTTTCTCCTGCTCTTCGTTGCGGGACTTGTTGCCCTTGAACTTGTTGTTTTGCTGCTTATTCTGCTGCTTGCCCTTGCCGCCGCCAATGCGCTGCTTTCCGCCCTGGTAGTTCTGCACCCGCTCGGAAACCAGGTTATCCACATCGGCAAACCGATTGGCGTTGACCTGGACAGCGGAGGTGTCCACCACCCGGCGCTCCCGCTTCCGTTCGGGCTCCTTGGGCTTTTCGGCCTTGGGAGGCTGGGCGTTCTGGGCCTGGGGCTTATTGCCGCCGTTCTGGGGGGCGGCAGGCTTATTCTGGGGCTTGCGCTCCTGCTGGGGCTTGTTTTCCTGCTTGGGAGCCTCTTCGGACTTAGGTGCATCCGCCTTGGGCGCATTCTTCTTGGTGGGGCCCATGGCAAAGACCTGCTCCAGGGAGCTGATCGGATGCTTCTGGGTCATGTAGTCAAACACCACATTCAGCTCCGCGTCGGTGAGCACCTGGGTGTTGGACTTGGGCTTTTCAAAAAACTTTCCGACGATCTCGGCAATCTCTTTGGCGGGAACGCCAAAATCGGCGGCCACTTCTTTCACACGATATTTCACAAAACTCATCTATAAACGCACCTCCAAATTGTGACAAGCCGTTTTCCGGGTCTTTACGGCCTGCAAAGTTGGTCTACTCACACATTACTTCTTCTTTCCCATGCGGACATTCCGCTTGTGTGCCCGGGCCTCAGCCTGGCGCTTTCTGGCCTTCTGGGACTTTCCGGCAAGGACTTCCAGGGCCTTCTGGTATTTTTCCGGCGGGGTCAGGGCCTTTACCAGGGCCGTGGCCATCTGGACGTCGGTGATGGCGGCAATGGCCAGGCTCTCTCTTCCCGTTGCCATGCCCATCTCCTCTTTCGTATAGCACAGGCGCAGAACCTGCTGCTCGGTACCTTCGGCAAAGGCCAGCGCCCGCCGCCAGGTGTGGTCCGAGGCATCGCCGGCAACCAAAATGGCGTAGGCTTTGTGGGCTCTTGCGGCGGCGCCTGCGGGTTCTTCCCCCAGCTCCGCCATGCCGCCCTTTCTCGCCAGGGACAGATAGTTCAGGGCTTTATCCATTCTGCGCCTCCATTTCCTTGGCCAGGCGGTCATAGACCTCCTGGGGAATGGTCACTTCCAAACTCCGGTCCAGTGCCTTGGAGCGCATGGCCTTTTTCAGGCATTCGGGGTTCGGACAGATATAGGCGCCCCGGCCCGGGGCCTTGCCGCCGAAGTCCAGGCTGACGCTGCCGTCGGTTCCGCGGACCACACGAATCAGCGAGCGTTTTTCCTTCCGCTCCCGGCAGCCCATGCACTGGCGCTGGGGAATCTTCTTCTGCATAACCGGACCCTCCTTATTGGTATGTTATCCGAGAACCTTAATTTTCTTCGGATTCCGTCTCCTGGGCAGGGGCTTCCGCCTCCACCTGGGAAAGGGGCTTGATATCGATTTTGTATCCCGTAAGCCGGGCCGCCAGACGGGCGTTCTGGCCCTCCTTGCCGATGGCAAGGGACAGCTGATCGTCGGGGACGACGCAGCGGCAGGCCTTCTGGCCGGGAATCAGGGTCACAGAGATGACGTCGGCGGGGCTGAGGGCGGCCCGGACATACTCGCAGGGGTCCTCAGACCAGACCACAATGTCGATCTTCTCGCCGCCCAGCTCTTCCACCACGGCGCCCACACGGCCGCCTCTGGGGCCGACACAGGCACCCACGGGATCGATGCCCTCCATAGCCGCCCGAACGGCCATCTTGGAGCGGGAGCCTGCCTCCCGGGCGATGTTGCGGACCTCCACCTGGCCCTCGGCAATTTCCGGGGTCTCCAGCTCGAAGAGCCGCCGCACCAGGTTGGGGTGGGTTCGGGACACGTGAATCAGAGGACCCCGGCTGGCCTTATGGACTTCCAGGACGTAAACCCGGATGAGGTCGCCTTCCTTGTGCTTTTCCCCGGGAATCTGCTCCGAGGCCCGAAGCACGGCGTCGGAGGCGTCGTTCCCCTGGCCGATGCGGATGAACATATCGCCGCTGGCGGGGTCGATGCGAAGCACGGTGCCCGTCAGCAGTTCCTGGGCCTTGCTGGAATAGCTTTCGTACATGACGCCGCGCTCTGCCTCCCGAATGCCCTGGATAACCACCTGCTTGGCAGTCTGGGCGGCGATGCGGCCGAACTTGGCAATGTCCACAGGAATGGAGATGGGCTGACCCACCTGGGCATTGGGGTCAATATTCCGGGCGGCGTCGACGTGGATCTCCAGAGCGGTGTCCTCCAGCTCCTCCACAACGGTCTTGACGATGTGCATGGAAAGGCCCTTTTCGTTGAGCTCCACCACCACATTGTCGGCGGGTACGTCCCGGCGGTCCTCCCGGTCCTTACGGTATGCGTTGGTGAGGGCCTGCTTGAGGCGCTCCACCATATAATCCACAGGAATGCCCTTGATCTTTTCCAGCTCCCGCAGAGAGGCAAAAATCTCTGCGCCGATGTCCACCTGGGGCGCTTCCACCTGTTTCTTGGCTCTTGTATTCTTAGCCATGGTTCTAATTTCCTCCTATCAGAATTCCACCCGGAGCCGCACCAGAGCGACTTCCGATTTTTCAAAGGTAATGGTTTCCTTGCCCGCTTCCACGGTGACGCGGCCGTCCTCGTAGCCCTTCAGGACACAGGGGAGCTCCTTCAGGCCGTTTCTTGGCCGATAGAGCTTTACGGTGACCGGGGAGCCTAAGAAGCGTTCAAAATCACCGGGCCGCTTCAGCGCCCGTTCCAGGCCTGCGGAGCAGACCTCAAAGTGGTAGGAACCCGGAATGGGGTCCTTTTCGTCCAAGATGGGGTCCACAGCCCGGGAAACGGCTTCGCAGTCGTCGATGTCCACGCCGCCTTCTTTGTCCAGGTACAGCCGCAGGAAGTATTCGCTTCCTTCCCGGACGTACTCCACATCCCAAAGCTCCATTCCCTTTTCTTCCACGATGGGTTTGGCGATCTCTGTCACCAGATCGGTTACTTTCATTTCGCCCTTCCTTTCTCCGAAGCTATTGAAAAAGAGAGGCGCTGGCGCCTCTCTTTCCTACTTCCTACCTTATTACAGAGGTATTATACCACCCTTTTCCCTGTTTGGCAAGAGGGATTTCCGGAAAAATCTCCCTTTTTTCGTGAATTTCTGCATTTTGGCTCCGAATTGGTCCCGATTGCCCGGTCCTTAAATGCCCTTCGGCAAAAAACGACCGCTTTTTCCATCTGTGGCGTACAAATGTGCATTGTGCAAAACATACATCTTTTTATTCGTTTTCTATGCAATATGCACAACGGCTTAGGCATTTCGCCAGTCCATTCCCGGATTTTTGCAGGAAAAACCGTTGCAAATCGCAAAACTCCCCGAGGGAATCTACAGAATATAGGATATATTCAGGGAGCCGCCATTAAAAATGCAATTTTTCCACTTGCAAAAATGCAACAGCCATTGTATAATTTACCCATCATCTATTTGGACCCCAGGTCCGGATGTCATGAAGAAAAGGAGGAACTACAAAATGAAAAAGATCGTATCTCTCGTCCTGGCGCTGACCCTCGCCCTGACACTGGCCGCCTGCGGCGGCTCCGGTTCCGCTTCCAAAATGACCATGGGCACTGGCGGCACCGCCGGCACCTACTACGCCTTTGGCGGCGTGCTGGGCCAGTACATCAAAAACAATGCAGGCATTGACGTGACCGCAGTCTCCACCGACGGTTCCAAGGCCAACATCCAGAGCATTGCCTCCGGTGACTACCAGCTGGGCCTGGTGCAGTCCGACGTCATGTCCTACGCCTGGGAGGGCTCCCGGTCCTTTGAAAGCGACGGCAAGGTGGATTCCTTCCGGGTTGTGGCCGGTCTCTATGCCGAGGCTGTCCAGCTCATCACCATGGACCCCTCCATTCAGTCCGTTGCGGACCTTGCAGGCAAGAGCGTTTCCATTGGCGCCCCCGGCTCCGGCGTGTACTTCAACGCCATTGACGTGCTGGCCGCCGCAGGTCTCACCGAAAACGACATTAAGGCCCAGTATCAGAGCTTTGACGATTCCACCGACGCACTGAAGGACGGCAAGATTGACGCCGCTTTCATTGTGGCAGGCGCCCCCACTGCCGCCATCACGGAGCTGTGCACCACCAACGACGCCTTCCTGGTGCCCATTGACGGCGATATCGCCGCAAAGCTTATGGCAGACTGCCCCTTCTACACCACCTATTCCATCCCCGCCGGCACCTACGCCGGACAGGATGCCGACGTGGCAACCGTCACCGTGAAGGCCACTCTGATTGTCTCCGCCAATGCCAGCGAGGATGACGTCTACAACCTGACGAAGGCCATCTTCGACCACACCGATGCCATCGCCGCCGAAAACGGCAAGGGCGCTGAGCTCACCCTGGAAAATGCTACCAGCGGTATGACCGCTCCCTTCCACGCCGGCGCTGCCAAGTACTTCGCCGAGAAGGGCATCACCGTGGAGACCAAGTAATTTTGCGAATCTCATCGTAACTTTGCCGGCTACGGCATACGCCGTAGCCGGTTTTCCTCATATGGAAAATCCCTGTGAAAGCGGGTGTTTTGCCGAAAGCGACCTTTTTCACCGGGATTTCCCTGCAGAATTTTGATTTCGGAGGTAGCATATGGCTTTTTTTAACTTCAAGAAAAAACCGAAGGCAGCCGAGCCTATGGATCTGGATGCCGTCATGAAAAAGTATGACCGGGAGTCCAACGTCCGCATCTGGGAAGGGGCGCCCAAAATCGTCGTCACCCTGGTCCTCGCCTCTTTTTCCCTGTTCTGCCTGTATGTAACGCTCTTCGCCAGCTGGCTGGAGGAGCTCCGGCTCACCACCTTCATGGCATTTATCGTTCTTCTGGGCTATCTGGTGTTCCCGGCAAAGAAGGGGGAGCAGAAGGTAAACGCCTTTCCCTGGTATGACGCCCTCATGATGGTGCTGGGCACCGCAGCGTTTCTGTACTTCTCCTTCAATGCCAAGACCATTATCCAGCAGGGCAGCAATTTTGCCGCCTATCAGATTGTCATCGGCGTCATCGGCATTCTGTCCCTGTGCGAAGTCTGCCGCCGAAGCGTCGGCATTCCCATTCTGGTTGTGGCCGGGTGCTTCATCCTCTACGCCCTGATCTGGGGTCTTGCCAACCCCTCCTTCACCGGCCGGCTCAACTACGCCGTCCGCCACCTTTTCTACAGCAAGGAAGGAATCTTCTCCACCCCCGTCAACGTCTGCTCCAAGTTTATTGTGGTGTTCATTATCTTCGGCGCATTTTTGGAGCGCACAGGCATTGCGGACTTCTTCATCAACATCTCCAACGCCGTGGTGGGCGGTTTCTCCGGCGGCCCTGCCAAGGTAGCCGTTGTGGCCTCCGCTTTTGAGGGCATGGTCTCCGGTTCTTCCGTCGCCAACACCGTGGGCTCCGGTTCCGTTACCATTCCTCTGATGAAAAAGACGGGCTACTCCCCTGAATTTGCCGCCGCCGCCGAGGCCTCCGCTTCCACAGGCGGTCAGATCATGCCCCCCATTATGGGCGCCGCCGCCTTCCTCATGGCGGACTACGTCCAGATCCCCTACAGCGAAATTGCCCTCAAGGCCATTCTCCCCGCCGTGCTGTACTTTGCAGGCATTTTTGTGGCAGTCCATCTGGAAGCCAAGAAGCTGGGCCTGAGAGGCCTTACGAAAGAGGAGCTCCCCAAAATCCGGCCCCTGCTCCGTCAGGTCTATTTGCTGATTCCCCTGCTTCTGCTCATCTACCTGGTGGGCACCAGCCAGCGGTCCATTCAGTACGCCGCCGCCATCGCCATTGTGGCCGCCATTGTGGTGTCCCTGTTCAATAAGGGAAACCGCATCACTCCCAAGCGCATTCTGGAAGCTCTGGCCGCCGGCGCTCAGGGCACCATCACGGTTGCCGCTGCCTGCGGCGTGGCCGGCATCATTGCGGGCACCATCACCATGACGGGCCTTGCCAACATGATCATCAACGGCATCGTGGCCCTGGCCAACGGCCGGGTGCTCATCGCCCTGTTCCTCACCATGCTGTGCTGCATCGTCCTGGGCATGGGCGTTCCCACCACCGCCACCTACTGCATCATGGCCGCCACCTGCGCCCCCATCCTCATCCGCATGGGTGTCCCCGCCGTTGCCGCCCACTTCTTTGTGTTCTACTTCGGCATCGTGGCAGACCTGACGCCTCCTGTGGCGCTGGCCTCCTACGCAGGCGCCGCCATTGCCCAGGCGAACCCCATGAAAGCCGCTCTGACCTCCACAAAGCTGGCCATTGGCGCCTTTATCGTGCCCTACGTCTTCGCCCTGAACCCTGCCATGCTTCTGGTGGACACCAATATTCCCACGGTCCTTCTCATCAGCGTTACCTCCTTCATCGGCATCTTTGCCGTGTCCGCCTCCCTGGAAGGCTTCCTTGTGGGCCATATGCCCTGGTATGAGCGCATTCTAAGCGTCGTGGGCGGCTTGATGCTCATCTACCCCGGCCTGGTCACTGACACCGTGGGCATCGCCTTGGTCGGCGCCATGTTCCTGCTGCAAATCATCCAAAAGAAAAAAGGCGTTATCACCGCCTGACAGAAAAAGCCGTGTCACAAATTTGACACGGCTTTTTCCAACTGTCAAAAATCCCCTCCGGGGCTTTTTGACAAGTTTTTTGCAGTCTCCTGCGCGCAGGCCATGTGCGCCCG
>DVJG01000054.1 GCA_018710805.1 Candidatus Faecousia faecipullorum | reverse complement strand
AGCAGTCCCGCGTCTACGCCCTGGGGGCAAAGTACCAGAATCTCTTTCATGGCCTTGCCTCCCGGAGCATGGCTTGGATCTGTTCTGCTGCTTTCATCAGGTCGGTTTCCTTCGTCCCTTTCCGCAGACCCGGGTATTTTGCTTCCATGGTGATGACTTTGGTCAGCGACCCTTTCAGGCCGCATTCCCCGGTATTCAGTCCCAAATCGTCAGCGGTGAGGAATTCCACGGTCTTGCTCTTTGCCCGGCGCATGGAGAGAATTCCGGGCAGACGCAGATGGTAAGCGTATTCGCACATACTGACCACCAGCGGGCCTTTCGCTTCCAGTTCCGCGACACCGCTTTCCAGTCGGCGCAGCAGCCGCAGACCGGTTTCCGTTTCTTCCAATTTTTCCACATTGGATAAGCAGAGGATATCCAACCCGGCGGCAAGCTCTCCCGGCACCTGGCCGGTCTCGCCGTCGATGGCCCGGCGGCCGCAGAGAATCAAATCATATGGTCCGGTTTTCTCTGCAGCGGCTTTCAAAGCGGCGGCTGTTGCCCGGGTATCCGCCCCGGCCATGCGCCGGTCGGTAATCAGCACTCCCCGGTCTGCCCCTCTGGCCAGCAGTTCCTTCAGCGGTGCTTCCAGCTTGGCGGGGCCCATGGTCAGAACTGTCACAATTCCATCCCCGTCCTTTAAGCGAAGAGCTGCTTCCAGTGCGGATTCGTCGGCAATATTCCATTGCAGGCTGGCACCCTCTCGCTTGAGCCGGTATTCCCCATCCACCTCCACAGAGGAGGTGGATGGGACGGCCTTCATGCAGACAAGGATGTTTTTCATATTTTTACAGCAGTGCGCCGTACAGGTCTACCAGCTGCTTGCCCTCCGGAACGTTCAGGCTCAGGCAGAAGTAAGCTTCGGGGCTGGCGGTAAGCATGGCTTCGCAGCCGCTGCGCTTGAGATCATCCCACCGGGCGGCGGCGACCTTGGTCACGATCTCAGGCATATAGCCATATGCCACAGCGGTGCCGCAGGACTTTGCCAGCGCTTCCTTATGGAACATCTCGCCGACTTCATAGCCGGCGGCCTTTGCGATGGCCCGGATGGGAGCAAACTCGTGGAAAGTTCTTGCCAGACGGTCATCGTCATGGCAGGCACCCACAGTACCTTTTGCCGCCTTGGCTTCCAGCTTGCCGTTTTCAATGAGTTTGGCAACGTAGGCTGTGGCGGTGGTGACGTCGGTCTTGATCTCGCAGCCCCACTCGGGGTACTTTTCCCTTCCTTCCTAATGTACAAAGCCAGGCTCTGCCTGGCTTTGTACATTTTCTCCTCGGATGCTTTTTTGGGAAATAGAAGGCACCCCCATGTGCCGTGCGGCAAATGGGGGTGCCTTAATGAAACGGGTCAATCCTTCAGAATTCCCCAGGCAATGCCGATCAGGCCGCCGGAGAGCAGATGCCCCTTTACGGAACGCTGCAGACTGGTCCGTTCCGGAAGCTTTTCGGCGGAAACAGGTCCGGATAGCTGATATAGCCAGCGGTAGATGGCATTGTCATTTTGCTGAAAATTATAGAGAGAGTAGTCGTCTGCAAAACGGCGGATGCCGGAATTTTTGGAAAGCAGGCCATATAATTCCGGAGACAGGAGCCAGGTACCGCAGAGAATGGCCCTGGGCTTTTCTGAAATCCAGGGACCGGGAACTTCCGAGAAGAACCGCTTCGCCCATGTGTAGGAGGCGTCCAGCTTCTCACGGGTAAGCTTGGCATCGGAGGGAATGTGGACACTGAGAATGGGGTCTCCTGCCTGGAGGCCCTCCGGGAGTGGCTCATTGCGTTCCGTCAGTCGGTATTCAAATTCCAGTTCGCCCAGCCGGAAGAGAAGCCTGCCGGTCTGCCGCCAGGTCCAGAAGCCCCGGTCATAGCCCCAGCGCCCGGTAATCTCGTAGGTCTCCCGCAAGAACCGGGGCAGGCACAGCATGGTGGCAAAATAAACGTCCTCCCCAATTCCCTGCCGCCGATATTCCTCCCGGGTAAAACAGGCGCCACCCAGGGTAGCCGCCAGAAGCGGAAGGCCACCGTCTTCGGCATAGGTGGGAAGCAGAGCAGTGATCTCGCTCCATGCTTTTTGGGCGGTATGGGGTTTACTGAGGGCCGCCAGGGGAAGCTTTGGAAGGGAGGCAATCACAGAGGGCAAGGATGCAAGAACAGGGGACGGTATGGAAAGCTGCCGGGCCAGGTCCAGAATATCACTTGACAGGTCCTGCACGGCAAGAAAATCCATTTTCTGAGACATAAATAGGACTCCTTATATGAAATTTCCAAAGTCATTGCCGATGGGGAAGGGTGCTGTTCAGGCTCTTTTCCAAGTAAATGGAAATGTGGTCGTAGTCAAGATAGGCGACGGCGGAGTACAGAACGTCCACAGCCAATAGCTGAGCAATACGGCTGCTCATGGCGCCGCTTCGCTGGGCAATCTCCGGCGCAGAAATATGAAGCACCACGTCTGCGTTTTGGGCCAGGGTGCTTTTCCCGAATTCCGTCAAGGCGATGACCGGGGTCTGGCACGCCTTTGCAAGGTTCAGAATCTCCAGAATTTCCTTGGTGCTGCCGGACATCGAAATGAGAACCGCCACGTCCCTTGAGGTCATATTGGCGGCATACACCAGCTGCACGTGATGGTCCAGACTGAAAAAGGTGTTTTTGTTGATCCGCAGCAGCTTGCTGTGAAGATCCTCACCCACCAGGGCAGAGGCACCTGCTCCGAAGATCCGGACGGATTTGGCACACAGGATCTTCTGGGCGGCCAGCTCCACGGCCTTGGGGTCCAGCAGAGTGGCGGTGTCACGAATGGCTCGGAGACTGTTGTTTTTGGCGGTCTCAATCAGCTCATCAATGGTCTCTGCGTCGCCGATATCGGAAAAGGGCAGGGCGGGAAGGGACTCGTCCGCATCCTTGTGAAGCTCGGAGAAGAGGGCCTTCTTCAGGGCCTTCAGGCCGTCAAAGCCAATGGTCTTACTGAAACGGACCCAGGCTGCTTTGCTGACGCCGGACTGTTTTGCCAGATCTGCGATGGGGTAGCGAAAAACATCGTTGATATGGCCGAGAAAATAGTCGGCGACCTTCTTTTCTGCGTTGCTCAAATTTTCGTACACGCCTTTTATTCTGAGTTCAATATTTGTCATAACAAATTCCTTCCCTTCGGAAATTTTGCAATTCGATATGGTAAAAACAGCAGACAGCGGACTGTACCGACAGATCGGGACGGCACAAATTCTGGTAGCTGCGAATTATGAAGGACGGAGGTTGACAGAGTCAAAAATCGGAGCAGCAGCAGTATGGTGCACCGAGCAGAACAGACGGAATTTCTAAAAAGTTTCACGGATAAGTACATTAAACGTGTTTTTTTGTTTCATCATATCAAAATTTGGATCATGCCGTCAATAGGGTTTTTACAATTCGTGCATATCGCACAATTAGATTATATAATATAGTGCATTTTATATAAATAGCACAAAACCGTATTGATTTCTAAAAAATAATTGGTATAATAAAACCAGGTTAAATATTCCTGCTTATTTTTTTGACCCAGATAGAAATTTTGTTTCGCTGAATTGGAACAAAATAAGAAACTTTGGATTTGGTAAGCGAAGGATATTTATTGGACAGAAAACACAGAGGAAAAACAGGCGGAAGCGCATCGGAATCGCCCCCTGAAAACACCATATGTGGGATTAAAACATTGGAGGAGCTTAACATGGTAGAATTGCAGCGAATTGCTACAGAACAGCGAAACCCGAATACAGCCCATATCGATACCCTGTCTACGCTGGATATGGTAAAACTCATCAACCAGGAGGACCACAATGTAGCCGACGCGGTGGCGGCGGTAACCCCTAAAATCGCAGAGGCCATCGATGTGATTGCAGATCGGCTCAGTAACGGGGGACGTCTCATTTACTCCGGCTGCGGTACATCCGGCAGACTGGGAATTCTGGACGCTGTAGAGTGTCCGCCCACCTACTCCACAGACCCGGAGCTGGTGCAGGGCCTCATCGCCGGGGGATATCCTGCCATCTTCAAGGCTGTGGAAGGCGCGGAGGACAATTTTGACCTGGGACGAATGGACCTGGAAGCCATCCACTTCTCCGAAAAGGATGTTCTGGTGGGACTGGCGGCAAGTGGAAGAACCCCCTATGTGCTGGGCGCTATGGATTATGCAAAGAAGCTGGGAGCGGCGGTCATCGGCGTTACCTGCTGCCCGGGATCGGAAATCGATCAGTCTGCGGACATCGGCATCTCACCCACCCCGGGTCCTGAGGTCATCACCGGCTCCACCCGCATGAAGAGCGGCACTGCCCAGAAGATGGTGCTGAATATGCTCTCCACCGGCACCATGATCAAAATGGGCAAGGTATACGGAAACCTTATGGTGGACGTAAAGCCCTCTAACGAGAAGCTGGTTCGCCGCTGCATTACCATTGTCTGTGCTGCTGCTGAATGCGACGAGCAGACTGCCATAGCCGCCCTGGAGGCCTGCGGCTATCACCCAAAGACGGCTATCGTGATGATTTTAAAGCATACGGATACAGCTCAGGCGGAGGCCCTTTTGGCTCAGGCAAACGGCCGTATTGCCAGAGTTCTGGAAGTTTAAGCAAAACTGGTGGGTTACAAAGGAGTCAAAATTATGATTTTATTTGGCGTGGATTGCCTGGACGAGCATTTGGATTTGCTTACCGGCCGAGTCGCTCTGCTGACAGCGCCCTCCGGGCGTACGGCGGACAATTGCTCTACCATCGAAAAACTTCAGGGCTGCTGCAGCTTGCAGCTGCTGCTGGCACCGGAACATGGCGTCCGAGGGGATAAGCCTGCAGGAGCGCTGTTTACAGACGAGACCGACGAGGAAAGTGGTCTGCCTGTGTGCAGCCTGTACACGGAAAACTCCAAACGTCTTTCCCGGCGGGTTTTAGACTGCTTCGACACCTTGGTATACGACATTGCGGACGTGGGCAGCCGATATTATACCTTTATCAGCACCCTGCGGTATTGCCTGGAGGACTGCGCTGCGGCGGGAAAACGGTTCGTTGTGCTGGACCGTCCCAATCCCCTGGGCAGCCGGGTGGAGGGCGGACTGCTGCGAATGGAAAACAGCAGTTTTGTGGGCATTTATGATCTGCCGGTGTGCTACGGCCTGACCTGCGGCGAGCTTGCCCTGATGATGAACGAGGAACAACATATCGGATGTGACCTTCATGTGGTGCGCTGCAAAGGGCTGGACGGCAATATGACCTTCCGGGACTGGGGTCGTCCCTGGATCATGCCCAGCCTGAATATGCCTCGTTACGAGACTGCGCTGCTCTACCCCGGCACCTGTATGTTCGAGGGTACCAACTGCTCGGAAGGCCGAGGCACTGCGGACCCCTTTGCCATTATCGGCGCACCCTTTGTGAAGGCCGAGGCCTTCACAAGAGAATTTGAAGCACTGGGGCTTCCTGGCGTTATGGGAACGCCTATCTACTTCACTCCCACCACTTCCAAGCATCAAGGGGTCCTCTGCGGCGGCATTCACCTGCATATTACCGATGAAAAGGCACTGGAACCTGTAAAGCTGGGGGTTCTGCTGTTGGACCTGCTGAGACGGATGTACCCGGATGACTTTCAGTTCCTGCCCCCTGTGCGGGAAGGGGGAAAACCCTTCATCACTCTGATTGCCGGACATCGGGACTTTGAATCCCCCAATTGGGATGCTTCCGTCATCCTGAGCCGATACGAAGCGGAGAGCGAAAGCTACCGCAGCCGCATGCGTCCCTACGAAATCTATACAAGGAGCCTATGACCATGGAATTGACGATTCGGCAAATGATTGGGCAGAAAACCATCCTGGGTTTTCATGGCCCGGACCTTCCCGAGGATTTTGAAGCTTTCATCCGAGAATACCAGGTAGGCAATGTGATTTTGTTTCAGAGGAATGTGCAAAGCGCCGACCAGCTTTACACGCTCTGTCAGAAAATTCGCCGGGTCATTCTGGAAGCCACCGGTTTTCCGCCCTTTATCGTTATCGACCAAGAAGGCGGACTGGTGTCCCGGATTCCGCCGGATGCAGTGAACGTGCCCAGCGCTATGGCTCTGGGTGCCACGGGTAACCCCGAGAATGCCTTTGAAGCGGCGAAAATCACTGCCCGGCAGCTCCGGGGCCTGGGACCAAACTTTACCATGGCACCAGTGCTGGACGTCAATAGTAACGCTGACAACCCAGTCATCGGTGTACGGAGTTACGGCGACGATCCCAGATTGGTGGCAGTCTTTGGAGAAGCTGCGGTCCGAGGCTATGAAGATTCCGGCGTGCTGTGCTGCGGTAAGCACTTCCCGGGCCATGGAGATACCTCAGTGGACAGCCATGTGGGCCTGCCCTGTGTAGATAAGACTGTGGAAGAGCTGGAAAAAATGGAACTGATTCCCTTCCGCCGGGCAATTGAGGCAGGGATCCCTGCCATTATGAGTACTCACATTCTCTTTCCTAAGATTGAGCCCGATAGGGTGCCGGGCACCATGTCCCGGAAAATCATCACAGGGCTTCTGAAGGAGAGACTGGGATTCCAGGGACTGGTGTTCACAGATTGCCTGGAAATGAATGCCATTCAGAAATTCTACGGCACCGCCAAAGGCATGGTGGAGGCTTTCCGAGCCGGTGTGGATTTGGCGGAGATTTCCAGCACGTTCTCTCTGGAATGCGACGCTGTACGCTACGCCAACGAAGTGGCGGAGCAGGGCGGCTTCGATATGGACGAGATGCGCGCTTCTGTGAAAAAGATTCTTGCTTTTAAGGAAAAACTGGCAGATTATCCTCTGGAGAGAAGCCTATGCAACCAGTCCAAGGACAGGGAAGCTTCGAGAAAAATGGCTCGTCAAGCACTGTGCATGTACGATGGTACACCCTTTGCGGTGACGGAGAAAACCTTTTTCTGCGGCTGTGCGGACTATCGTACGACAGAGGCGGCAAATCTGATTGCCTGTGTAGAGCCCTTTGCGGAGTACATGACGAAGCACTTTGGGGGCGGTGGAATGACCACGGGAAAGAATCCCCAGGACGAGGAAGTGCACAAAATCGCCAATGAGGCATCCCGGTGGGATAACATTGTCCTTGCCACCTGCAATGCACATCTGTATACAGGCCAGCTGGAACTGGCAAAGGCTCTGGCGGCCACGGGAAAGCCCTTGATGATCGTGACTACCCGCAACCCCTATGACTTGCCGAAGCTGCCGGCCTGTGCCTGCAAGATAGCTGCCTTTGACTACACAAAAGACTGCTTTGACGCTTTGATCTATGTGTTCCAAGGCGCACCTTTGACGGGAACCATGCCGGTTTCTTTGTGAGGTGGCGATTGTGTTTGTAGCAGGCATTGACGGCGGCGGCACACACACCCGGTTGGAACTGCGGGATGAAAAGAATCAATTTATTGAACGGATGACCTTCGGCCCCTTTAACCTTAACAGCATCGGCGAGATGGCATTTCGGAGCCTTCTCCATGAGGTGCTGGATGCGTGCGGCGATCTGTCCCAGTGCCGGGGCTTATGCATTGGTGCGGCAGGAGTGTCTAACTCCCGGGTAAAGGAAATTTTATCGGAGGTGCTGGGAAACGCCGAAATGAAGGGCCCCTGGAAGCTGTGCGGTGACCAGGAGATTGCCCTTCGGGGGGCTATGGACACACCGGGTCTCGCGGTAATCGCCGGAACCGGCTCCATATGCTTCGGCAAGAATGAAAGCGGCGAGACGGCCCGCAGCGGCGGCTTTGGGCACCTGATTGACGACGGCGGCAGCGGCTATGCTCTGGGACGGGATGCTCTGTCAGCTGCGGTACGTTTTCTGGACGGCCGCGGCGGCAGCGAAGCGCTCTGCCATGGAATCTTTGAAAATCTCGGTATCTCCTCGGCGGAAGAGCTTGTCCGGTTTGTCTACGGGCCGGAAACCAACAAGTCGGACATTGCTAAGCTGTCCGGGGTCGTGCTGGCTCTGGCCGGGCAGGGAGAGAATGCCTCTGGGGAGATATTGACCCGGGGGGCGGAAGAGATTGCCTGCATGGTGAAGGCGGTACAGAATCGGCTGAACCTGCCCAATTGCCCCATCGCACTGCTGGGAGGACTGTTGGAATCGGAGAACCCCTACCGTCAGGCTGTGGAAAAAGCGCTGGCGCCCTATGGTAAGACCCAGTATCCCTGCCATGACGCTCTGTGGGGCGCAGCCCAGATGGCCTGGGAGCTGGCCTAACCAGTCATAATCACCGGATTTCTTTCTGAAATCCGGTGATATTCTGAGTTTATACGCCTGGCTGAAAGAGCAGCTTTCGGGTAATTGAAGGGCCATGCGCTCTAAAATGGGGAAAACGGACGGACGTCTTGGCAGGCGTCTCTCTGCGGGTAAAATAAGGGACAGGGAAAATCGAAATTGCATCCTATTGTGTCCTGTGGTATAGTAACCGTAGAAATCGATATCGAGGGGATTCGGACATTTTATGACGCTTTCTGTGCTTATCCAGCAAATTCTGATCATCTTTATGGAGATTGGCATCGGTCTTACAGCCGCGAAATGCGGTATTATCAAAGAAAGTGACAGTAAATTCCTGTCCAATCTGGTCATGTCGGTGACACTGCGTGTACCCTGCTTGCCAGCACCAACGTCTCCGGCGGCAGAGAGACGGTACTTCTGATGCTCATGAGCTTCGGCCTGCTCATCAGTTTTTACCTGGTCTGCACCGGGGTGTGCCTGGCCATCAGCCGGAAATTAAGGCTGACCCCCGGTCAGAAGGCCGTGTTCATCGGCACCACGGTGCTCCCCAACAGTGCATTTATCGGCATTCCACTGGCCTCCGCCATTCTGGGACAGGCTCTGGGGACGGTCTACGGCGCTGTAGGACTTATGGCTTATAACCTGCTGTTCTTCACCTATGTGACCAGGCTGTTCCAGCCGGAGAGAAAGCTGAGCTTCAAGCAGTTTCTGACGCCTTGCAACATCTGTACCGCCGTGATGATTTTGATGCTCCTGGCGGGGCTGCGGTTCCCTGTGCCTGTCCAGAGCTTCCTCTCCGCCGTGGGCAACTGTACCACGCCGCTGGCCCTTATGGTGGCTGGCGCCATGCTGGCGGGAAGCCGGGCCGTGGACCTGCTCAAGCGTCCGTTCCTCTACCTGGTTACGGGCCTGCGGTGCATCCTGTTTCCCCTGGTATTTATCCTCATTCTGTGGCTTCTGCCCCTGGACCGGACTCTCTGCATGGGCGTCAGCATCCTCGCCGCTTGTCCCGCCGGAAGCCTCACGGCGGTGCTGGCCCGGCAGTATGACCTGGAGGGGGAGCTTGCCAGCCAGGCCGTCGCCCAATCCACCCTGTTTATCTTGATCAGCATACCGCTGCTGCTATCCTTGGCGAGTAAGCTGTTCTGATGAAAATTAAGATTTGAACAGGGTGCCTGCATGGATTGATATTGCCCTGCAAAAAGTCTCAAAGAGGGTTAGAAAGCCCCATCGGAGTTTCGCTCCGATGGGGCTCATTTCATGCTATGGCTTTTAGGTCCTTCAGGACCTGGTTTTGGATGGGGAGGCGTTCCCAGCGAGGGTAGGTTTCCTGATACCAGAAAAGAAGCCGCTGTGCGTCCTGCCGGTTCAGACGCCGGATCAGGGGGCGGGTGAGGCCGTGGGCTGCAATGAAAATCCAGTACACCGCCGACGGAGCGTCCTGGTACCGGATGGGAGCACCATAAACCCGCTCCAGAATCTCCAGGGCCTCCTGCGAGGCGGCAGTGTCTGCTTTTTTCGCCAGGTAGGCTCCCAGTGCTTCCAGGAAATCGTCGTGACAGCGGTCATCGGAGAGCTTCTTTCCGATTCCAAAGAGGCCGGATGCAGGCACCAGCTTTTTCTGGGCCTGCTTCACTGCGTCCAGATACCCTGCGTAGAGTTTTTGTAACTCCTCCATAGTCCGTCAGGCGAAGGGGTTCTCTGTGGGATAGGGCAGATTCTTGGGCTGGTTGTAGGCGATGTCCTGGATTCCCAGATACCGGAACAGGCTGTGGAGGGCCTTGCCTACATGACCGAAGGCCACGGCGCCGTGGTGGGGATACCGCTTCTCAATCAGCACATGGCGGTAGAACCGGCCCATTTCGGGAATGGCGAAGACGCCGATGCCGCCGAAGGAACGGGTGGCCACGGGAAGCACCTCGCCCTGGGCGATGTAAGAGCGGAGGTTGCCCTCGGAGTCGCACTGGAGACGGTAGAAGGTGATGGGGCTGGCGGCGATGTCGCCTTCCAGGGTGCCTCGGGTGATGTCGGGGGTACCGCCGTTTTCCAGCAGGCGGTTCTGGATGAGCTGATACTTCACGGCCCGGTCGGCGCACATTTTGCAGGAGGGCGTGTTGCCGCAGTGGAAGCCCATAAAGGTGTCCGTGAGGGTGTAATCAAACTTTCCGGCGATGTCCTCGTCGTAGAGGTACTTGGGCACGGAGTTGTTGATATCCAGCAGGGTCACGGCGTCGCCGGTGATGCAGGCGCCGATATACTCAGAAAGAGCGCCGTAGATATCCACTTCGCAGGCCACGGGGATGCCCCGGGAGGCCAGGCGGGAGTTGACGTAGCAGGGCTCAAAGCCAAACTGGCTGGGGAAAGCGGGCCAGCACTTGTCGGCAAAGGCCACATACTTTCTGGCGCCCTTGTGCTCCTCGGCCCAATCCAGCAGCGTCAGCTCAAACTGTGCCATACGCTCCAGAAGGTCGGGATAGAATTTGCCTTCGCCCATTTCGGCGGCCATGTCGGCACAGACCTCCGGAATCCGGGCGTCGCCTGCGTGGGCCTTATAGGCAACCAGCAAATCCAGCTCGGAGTTCTCTTCCACTTCCACACCCAGCTCATAAAGACCCTTGATGGGAGCGTTGCAGGCGAAGAAGTCCTGAGGCCGGGGACCAAAGGTGATGATCTTCAGGTTCTTGATGCCCACAATGGCCCGGGCCACGGGGATGAAATCGGCAATCATGGCGGCGATATCCGCGGCGGTGCCCACGGGATAGGCGGGGATATAGCCTTTCAGATGGCGCATTCCCAGATTATAGGAGCAGTTGAGCATACCGCAGTAGGCGTCGCCCCGGCCGTTGATTAGGTCGCCGTCGCCTTCGGCAGCGGCAACGAACATGACGGGGCCGTCGAAATATTTGGCAATGAGGGTCTCGGGAGTCTCAGGGCCGAAGTTGCCCAGGAACACGCACAGGGCATTGCACTGGGCGTTCTTGACGTCCTCCACGGCCCTCAGCATATCCTTCTCATTTTCCACGGCAACGGGGCACTCATAGACGGGCAGGCCGTTGCACTGCGCCATGATGTTCTGGCGGCGTTTGGTGGACAGGGCAATGGGGAAGCAGTCCCGGGAGACGGCGATCAGGCCCAGCTTGATGTCAGGAATGTTTTTCATTTGGTTTCCTCCTTAAAGTAGATCGGCAATGTCGATATTCACGCCGTCCAGACGGACGGGAGCGCCCTGAGACGCCTCGCTGCTCTCGGCGTGGGCCAGGAGCCACTTGTTTCTTGCCCATAGGGTCTCATCCTCGGGATTTGCCCCGTTGATGGCGGGCTTTACCAGATTGGTGCCTCTCGGCAGGACGATGACCACTTTGAAGCCCTTGGCGGGGTCCACATGACAGGGCGCGTAGTGAAGGGTGGTTCCATAGACTTCCACCATGACCCCTGCGGGGCAGCGGAATGCCCGGACTTTGGAAGTATCCAGACGTCCCTCCGCCATTTCTTCCCGCTTTGCAACCAAGAGAATAAAGTCCTGGGTGCCCACGTTCAGCTCGCTGTCCCGGTGGTATTCCAGGCAGTTGAGCTTGGTGTTGTGGCCGCTGCACCAGCCAAGCTGCACGTCCATGCCGCCGTAGGCCCGGTCGGAAATTTCCTGACGGACAGGCAGCACCTGAAGCTCGCCCTGCTCGGGGACGTAGTCAACGCCGTCGGGCAGGGGGGTCACGGCGTCCAGGGTGGTCAGCAGGGCGTTCAGGTCATAGCCGGTGAGGACTTGGCCATACTGCTGGAATGCAGGGTCAAATACGGATTCAATCTTCATGTTCGTTTCCTCCCGGAGGATCATCCTCCGAATCGTTTTTGGGTCGGGATTTCCAATACTCCACGATGGTGTAAATGCCGAAGCCCAGGCCGCCCAGGGCCAGCAGGGCCCCGAAAAAGTAGGCAAGAGCGTCATTCATGGTGCTCTTTCCCGCCAGCTGGTCGGAGATCAGGCTCCAGGCCAGGTAGCAGACGTACCCGCACACCACCAGGCGGAGGACCATACGGCCGCTGCGGTCCATAGGGCCTCCTTATCGCAGCTGGGGGAACAGGCCCTTCAGCGTGGGATAGATTTTCTGGAACTGCTGATAGCGTTCCTCATACCGGGCGGCAATGGCGGGGTCCGGATGGATGGTGTCTGCCACGGTAACGAGCTCCTGGCAGACCTGGGAAACGCTTTCGTATTCTCCGCAGCCCACCATGGCCAGCATGGCGCCGCCCATGCCGGGGCCCTGCTCCGAGGCGGGGACGGTCAGCTTGAGGTTCAGAACGTTGGCGAGAATCTTTCGCCACAGGGGGCTTTTTGCGCCGCCGCCGCAGAGCATGCTGCTCTGAATGTCGATGCCCAGGCTCCGGGCAATCTCGAAACTGTCCCGGATGGCAAAGGACACGCCTTCCAGCACCGCCTGGGTCAGGTCGGCTCTGGAGGTATCCATGGTCATACCTACAAATACGCCCCGGGCGTCCGTGTCGTTGATGGGGCTCCGCTCACCCATGAGGTAGGGCAGGAAGTACACGTGGTTATTTCCCAGCTTGTCCTCCGTAATGGGAGCCTGCTCGGCGGCGTAGTCCTTTGTGCCGTAGATATCGTCCATAAGCCACTTGTTGCAGGAGGCGGCGGAGAGCATACAGCCCATAAGGTGATAGCCGCCGTCGGCGTGGGCAAAGGCATGGAGCCCGTTATGGGGGTCCACACCGAAGCGGGTGCTGGAAATGAAGATGGTGCCCGAGGTGCCCAGGGAGATGTTGCATCCGCCTTCTCCCACCACGCCGGTGCCCACAGCGGCTGCGGCGTTGTCGCCTGCGCCGGCACAGACCTTCACGGTCTCCGGGAAGCCCAGAAGCTTGGCAATCTCCGGCTTCAGGGTGCCTACGACCTGGTAGCTTTCAAAGAGCTTCGGCATCTGGCTTTCGGTGACGCCGCAGATATCCAGCATTTCGGAAGACCAGCATTTGTGCTCCACGTCCAGCAGGAGCATGCCGGAAGCGTCGGAAAAGTCCGTGCAGTGGACTCCTGTGAGGACATAGTTTACATAGTCCTTGGGGAGCATGATCTTGTGGATTTTAGCGAAGTTTTCCGGCTCGTGCTGACGGAGCCACAGAAGCTTGGGGGCGGTGAATCCGGCAAAGGCGATGTTAGCGGTGCAGGCGCTCAGCTTCTTCTTACCGATGACATTGTTCAGATAGTCCACCTGCTCGGCGGTGCGTCCGTCGTTCCAGAGAATCGCAGGGCGGATGACGTTGTCGTCCCGGTCCAGAATCACCAGGCCGTGCATCTGACCGCCTGCGCCGATGCCTGCAATCTGGCTCTTGTCAAAATCCGCCGTCAGGGCCTGCAGCCCTTCCAGAACGGCTTTCTTCCAGTCCTCGGGGGCCTGCTGGCTCCAGCCGGGCTGGGGAAATTCCAGGGGATATTCCCGGGAGACCGTGTTCAAAATGGCTCCCTTGGCATCCATGAGCAAAAGCTTCACAGCGGAAGTGCCCAGGTCAATACCGATGTAATACATGGCTTTCCACTCCTTTTTTGCAGAGCGCCTGCCGGGGTGGCCCCGGCAGGCAGGGGTTTACTTCGAGTTATTCTTCTTGGAGACCACGTCGAAGATAACGGCTACCAGCAGCACGGCGCCCTTGACCACCTTCTGGAAGTTCTGGTCGATGCCCATGATGCTCATGCCCAGGTTGATGACGCCCATA
>DVJG01000053.1 GCA_018710805.1 Candidatus Faecousia faecipullorum | reverse complement strand
GGTACAAGGATAAGAACCCCAACAAGCGTGACCGGAACAAGTTCACAAAGGAGCAGATCGCCCGCCTGTGGGAGCTTGCAGAGGACCCGTACTATCAGATCGTGCTGATGCTGATCTACAACGGCTGCCGCATCTCGGAGTTCCTCGACTTGAAGAAGGAAAACGTACATCTGGAAGAACAGTACTTTGATGTGATTGCCAGCAAAACCGAAAACGGCCTACGGAAAGTTCCTATTGCCGACAAGGTGCTGCCATTCTACAAAGCGTGGTACGAAGGGTCTAAGTGTGAGTATTTGCTTTGCACGCCGGACCAAAAGCACTTTGATTACAGAAACTACTACGACAGTTACTTCACGCCCCTGATGGAGCAGCTTGGTTATGATCAGACGCCGCACTGCACCCGGCATACCTGCATCTCCATGCTGACGGAAGCACATGTAGACCAAACCATGATCAAGAAGATTGTGGGACACTCCGGTGCCATGACGCTCACCGAACGAATTTACACCCACCTGGACATTGAGACTTTGGTGGAGGCAATCAACAAGATTTAACAGAAAGATAAAAAACTGCACAAGCAAAAAGCAGGAGATACGCTCCTTGCGGAACGATCTCCTGCTTCATATGGCTTTGCATTCGCTTGCGATTGTTGTTCCTTGCGTGCTCCTTGCTTGCTCCTTTCGGAGAAGAACGGATTACATTCCAGGAACACTCACAGCTCTCAAAAGTTGACTTTTCCTGCCAAACAGAGTCCAAAGAAGGGCTGAGAGGCGGTGAAAAATAACTTGTACAGAAACGCTGTTAACGCTTGCTGAACTGGGGGGCTCTACGGGCGGCCTTCAAGCCGTACTTCTTTCTTTCCTTCATTCTGGGGTCGCGGGTCATGAAGCCTGCGGCCTTCAGAGCGGGACGGGTCTCGGGGTTCATGGCCACCAGAGCCCGGGAGATGCCATGACGGATGGCGCCGGCCTGACCAGAAACACCGCCGCCGGTGACAGTGACAACCACGTCAACCTTCTCGGTCAGATCGGAAGTGACCAGGGGCTGACGGACAATCAGCTTCAGGGTGTCCAGGCCGAAATACTCGTCGATGTCGCGGCCGTTAATGGTGATGGAGCCGGTGCCGTTCTCGTAGACGCGAACGCGGGCCACGGAGGACTTACGACGGCCGGTGCCGTAAAAATACTTGTTCTTGCTCTCGTACATACTAAGTTACCTCCAAATTAGTCCTGGTTCCAGGCTTCGGGCTTCTGGGCGGCGTGGGGATGCTCGGCGCCCTTGTACAGGTGCAGACGGGTCAGAGCGGACTTGCCCAGGGTGTTCTTGGGAAGCATGCCCTTGACGGCCAGCTCCATGGCGTAGTCGGACCGGGCGCTCATCATGTCGCGGGCCTTGGTCTCCTTCAGGCCGCCGATCCAGCCGGACACGCGGTAGTAGACCTTCTGATCAGCCTTCTTGCCGGTGAGGATGGCCTTGTCGGTGTTGATGATGATGACGTTGTCACCGCAGTCAACATTGGGGGTGAAATCGGACTTGTGCTTACCGCGCAGCAGGTTGGCGGCAGTCACAGCAGTACGGCCCAGGGGCTTATCGGCGGCGTCAATGACGTACCACTTGCGCTCCAGGGTCTCCTTCTTCAGAAGAGTAGTGGACATATGGGTTCCTCCAATTTGGATAAAATATTTTGACATTTTGGGGCACTTGGGTTACAATGACCCAAAGCGCTTCCTCTTTATACCACAGGGAAAAGCGGATGTCAACAGGTTTTTTTGGAATTTTTCTGAAAACCAAAATAACCTCGCGAATGCTCTTATTTACTCTCAAATACTCTTAAATGCTCACATGGCATTTTTCGATGATTCAGGAGGAAAACCCACATATGCAAAAATTAGTCGGCATGGTCCGCCGCTGCGTGGACGACTATTCCATGATTAAAGAAGGAGACAGAATTGCGGTGGGCGTCTCCGGCGGCAAGGACTCCCTGGTGCTGTTGGTTCTCCTTGCGGCGCTGAAGGAATACTTTGACAAACCCTTTGCGCTGGAAGCGGTCACCATCGACATGGGCCTCGGCATGGACTATTTCGGGGTGCAAAGGCTTTGCGAAACCTGGAACGTTCCTTACACCGTGGTCAAAACGGAGATTGGCCCCATTATCTTCGACTACCGTAAGGAGAAGAACCCCTGTTCCATGTGTGCCAAAATGCGCCGGGGCGCTCTGAACCAGGCAATTCTGGAGCGGGGATGCAATAAACTGGCTCTGGGGCATCACTACGACGACGCCGTTGAGACCTTTCTGATGAGTCTGCTCTTCGAGGGGCGCATCAGCTGCTTCCAGCCTGTGACGGACCTGGACCGGACGGGCATCATTCAGATCCGGCCTATGCTGTATCTCCATGAGAAGACCGTGGACAACTTCGCCCAGCGTATGAATCTTCCTGTGGTGGAAAACCGCTGCCCCGTGGATAAGACTACCAAGCGGGAGGAGGTCAAAAAGCTCATCTATACCCTCAGCCAGACCTACCCGGACCTGAAAGAACGGATTTTCGGAGCCATGCAGCGCTATCCTCTGCCTGCCTGGGAGCCTATGGGACGCTACAAGCGGCCTAAAGACCAGGTATAAATCCCCGCCTCCTTGGCAACAATCCTCCCAGGAGGCGGTAAATTATGGTAAAAGGCATATCCCGTCAGGTTATTGTGGTCCATGCGCCGGACCAGAAGCTCTTTGAGCAGGCAATTTTCATTCTGAAAGACGACGCAGTGGGGGAGGGCGTTACCGATGAAGCCCTTCTGAAGGAGGCAAAACAGGCCATCCGGGGTCCGGAGAAAAGACGGCCGCTCTACCTCTACGGCGCTGTCTGGGCAGCGGGAGGCGCACTGCTTACAGGCATTGCGTGGCTTCTGACGGTCTTGATTTGAGGCAAATCTTATAGTATAATCGTGAAAAACAGAGAAAGAGAGAACATTCATGCGAATCGGCAACCTGCAAGTGGATAAGCCCCTGTTTCTGGCGCCCATGGCGGGGGTCACGGACTGGGCCTTTCGGACCATATGTGCCCGGCTCGGCGCCGGGGTCACGGTGACGGAGATGGTTTCCTCCCGGGCCCTTGTTTACCGGGACCAGAAGAGCGCCAAGCTCCTTCGGAAAAACGAGGGGAGCCTCTGCGGTGCCCAGATTTTCGGCAACGACCCGGACATCATGGCGGAAGGTGCAAGGCTGGCTCTGGAGATCTCCGGCTGCGATTTCCTGGACATCAACATGGGTTGTCCCATGCCGAAAATCGCCCTTTCCGGTGACGGCTGCGGCCTTATGCGTACGCCGGAGCTGGCGGGAAAGATTGTGGAGGCCGTGGCAAAGGCAGTGGATGTGCCTGTTACCGTGAAATGCCGCCTGGGCTGGGACAAGGGGAATCTCAATGTTTTGGACTTTACAAAGCGTATGGAGGACTCCGGCGCTGCCATGGTAACCGTCCACGGCAGGACCCGGGCCATGCTCTATACCGGGGTGGCAGACTGGGACATGATTGGCAAGGTCAAGCAGAACCTCTCCATTCCGGTCATTGCCAACGGCGACATCACAGACGGTCAGGCGGCGGTACGGTGCCGGAAGCGCACAGGCGCCGACGGCCTTATGATTGGCAGAAGCGTCTTTGGGGACCCCTGGATTTTTGAAGAGGTTCAA
>DVJG01000052.1 GCA_018710805.1 Candidatus Faecousia faecipullorum | reverse complement strand
ACACCTTCAGCCATGCCGTCGTTGTTGCAGATAACCAGCTCGATCATGTTGCCGTTGGCCTCGTTGTAGGAGACGAAGTTGGTGTCCATGTAGTCCTTAGCAGCAGCAGCGGACCAAGCACCACCCTGGTCAACCTGGTAGCAGTCGGTGTTGGCAGCGTCGAAGTAGACCAGTGCGGGCTTGCCGGCAGCGGTCAGAACAGCGTTGGCATCCTCAACACCGTACTAGGTACGGTAGATAGCCTCGATGTTGGCCTCGTCGCCCTTCATCATGGCGTAGGAGATGGAGCCGTCGCCATTGACGTCGATGTCGTCATAGTTGGCCAGGACGTACTCGCCGATCATCTTGCCCTGCATGTGGCCGGCCTCGGGGGCGTCGGTGCCGATGAAGCAGGTGTTGGCATGGCCTTCCAGCACGGGCAGCTCAGAGCCGTCGGTGCCGATGGCACGGTTGAAGAAGATGACGGGGATCTCGCCGGCAGCGTTCAGGATGTCCTCAGCGGTGTCAGCAGCGCCGGAAGTGACCTGGTTGACAACCAGCAGGTTGGAGCCGCCAGCGATAGCGGTCTTGATCTGGTCCAGCTGCTTGGCCTGGTCGTTAGCAGCGAACTGGTTGTCGTAAGTAACACCCAGAGCGTCCAGTTCCTTGTTCAGAGCGTCACGGACAGAGGACAGATAGACGTCGCTCTCCTCGTACCAGAAGACGCTGACCTTAACGTCGCCAGCGGGGGCCTCAGCAGCCTCAGTGGCTTCGGTCTCAGCGGGAGCCTCGGTTTCAGCGGGAGCGGCGGTGGTCTCAGGGGCAGTCTCGCCACCGCAGGCTGCCAGAGTCAGGGCCATAGCCAGAACCAGCAGCAGAGCAATCAGCTTTTTCATTTGGTTTCCTCCTAAATGAATGTAAAATATGCTAATCCGGCATTTGCCGGGAATAGCTCAGGTTTTCTCTCCTCGCGATTTGGCAACAAGAAATGTACATTTGGAAAAATCGCGATATTTCGAGAGCATTTACACTATACCACTGACGCTTATTTTTGTAAAGTTTTTTTCACAAATTCGGCAAATAGCATTATTTTGCGCCATTCGTTTTGTGCATAACTTCCAATAGTTTCTCCAATGCTGTCTTCCCAAGAAAAATGGCCCCACCAAAAATGTTCCCATCTTGCGCACACAGCGCAAGATGGGAACATAATCTCAGAAATTTGCCGGATCAGACCCGATTTACAGCTTCCACGAAGCGGCGGAAGGCAGCCCGTCCATCCTCCGTCAGCTTGTAGACACCGGCGTCCTCCAGGACACGGGTAAACACCGCGCCCACTTCCTGGCGAAGAATTTCCGCCACATTGTCGGATGTAAAGTTATGGCGGCCCTTGAGCTCTTCCACCCACTGGGCGTGTTTCCCAAGGACCTCATCCCGGGCGATATCCTTTCCCTCCAGAATGGCCGTCCCCAGGGCATCCAGCTCCCCCTTCAGGCGGGCAGGAAGCACAGCCAGGCCCATGACCTCAATAAGGCCAATGTTCTCCTTTTTAATGTGGTGCAGCTCTGGATGGGGGTGGTACACGCCCAAGGGGAACTCCTCCGTGGTGATATTGTTTCTCAGCACCAGGTCAAGCTGGTAGGCCTCCCCTGCACGTCTTGCAATGGGGGTAATGGTATTGTGGGGTTCTCCATCGGTTTCGGCGAAAATGAAGGCAGCCTCGTCGGTATAGCCACGCCAGGTGGTCAGAATCTTATCGGCCAGGTCCGCCAGTCGGTCCGGCTCTGTGGATTCCAGACGGATTACGCTGAGGGGCCAGCGGACAATGCCCGCCTTCACATCTTCAAACCCGGCAAAGTGCAGCGTCTCTTCCACGGGAGCCAGCTCCATGGCAAAGGTGGTATGTCCGCCCTGGAAATGCTCGTGGCTGAGAATGGAGCCGCCCACAATGGGCAGGTCCGCGTTGCTTCCCACGAAGTAGTGGGGGAACTCCTTCACAAAAGCCAGCAGCTTCCGGAAGGCACCCTTGTCGATCTTCATGGGGTGGTGGTCACCGTTGAAGACGATGCAGTGCTCATTGTAGTAAACATAGGGGGAATATTGCAGGAACCAGTCCTCCCCTTCCAGGGTAAAGGGCAGAGGTCTGTGATTCTGACGGGCGGGATGGTTCATGCGGCCTGCATAACCTGCATTTTCCTTGCACAGCAGGCATTTGGGATAACCGGACTGGGGCGCCAGCTTGGCGGCGGCAATGGCCCGGGGGTCTTTTTCAGGTTTGCTGAGGTTGATGGTAATGTCCAGTTCGCCGTAGGGAGAGGCATACTTCCAGCGCATGTCCTTTTTGACCCGGTAACGGCGGATGTAGTCCGTATCCTGGCTGAGCTTATAGTAATAGTCCGTAGCCGCCACAGGATCGACGGCGTTCAGTTCCCGGAACTTAGCCAGCACTTCCCGGGGCATGGGGGTCAGTGCGCCCATGAGTTTGGTGTCAAAGAGGTCCCGGGCGGTAATGTTGTCCTCGCAGAGCCCTGCGGAAACCGCATAGTCCAGCAGGCCTTTCAGAATTTCTTCCAAGTCATCCGGCATGGGCTCGGTGCTGGGCTCGTAATTGTCCAGGCGGAGAATCTCCAGAATCTTATTCACCGCCACGTCATGGTCCACAGGCTCCGTCAGGCCGCAGTTCATGGCATAGGACACCAGGGCGTCAATGTAAGTTTCAATTTTCATTCTTCTACCTCCGCTTGCACACCGCCCCAGGGACGAATGGATAGGACATGGCAGGCATTTTCTCCCAGAACGGCATCCATACCGCTGCGGAAGCCCTCCAGCATATCGACAGGCACAAAGGCCTGGATGGTTCCGGCAAAGCCGCCGCCGTGTACCCGGAATGCGCCCCGGC
Organism: Candidatus Faecousia faecipullorum; assembly: GCA_018710805.1. Taxonomy (GTDB): domain Bacteria; phylum Bacillota; class Clostridia; order Oscillospirales; family Oscillospiraceae; genus Faecousia; species Faecousia faecipullorum. The sequence goes on along the minus strand of DVJG01000052.1, from coordinate 2,324 downwards.
CATCCAGAAGCCGTTCACAGGCCGCCAGGGCGATGGCCATGTCCTGGTGCTCCTTGTATCCTGCGGGGATGACATTCTGCAAATACATATAGGAAGAGAAGCCGGATTCCTTCACAAGCTTCAGGAAGGCATCAAAATTCCCGGCCTTCAGGGCTTCCACCTGGGCACTGACCCGGCGGTTATCTTCATACACGTGGACGGCTCGAAGGACAGCCCGGTCACCACACTCTTTCCGCAGAGCGGGAAGCGCGGCAAAGAAGTCGTCCTCGGGGACCTCCCGCAGGACCTTCTTGCCAAAGTGGGCGCAGATTTTGGAAAGCTCCTGGGGAATGGCGGCATACTCGTCGGTGAGGTCTGCATGGCTGGCCTTGGAATCGATGATGCACAGAGCATAGCCGCTGGCGGAAAAGTCAAAGTCGATGGGAGTAATGACGGGGTTTTCCTTATCGGCAAAGTCAATGGACACCAGGTTGCCCACAGCGGAGGCCATCTGGTCCATAAGGCCGCAAGGCTTGCCGAAGAACACGTTTTCTGCATACTGGCCGATTTTTGCAATCTCGGGAGCCGGAAGCTTGGCGTCAAAGAACAGGCAGTTGCAGATGGTGCCGATAAGGACCTCAAAGGCCGCCGAGGAGCTCAGGCCGGAGCCGGGCAGCACCGTGGAGGTCACATAGGCGTCAAAGCCGGAGATGTTGGCACCCAGCTGGACGAATCTGGCGGCGACGCCCCGAACCAATGCGGCGGTGGAGTTCACTTCCGCCTCCTGGGGTTCCAGGCAGTTTAACTTTACAGTGCACAGGGGGTATCCCTCGGACAGAATCCGGATTTCTCCGGAGTCGTTGCAGCGGACTGCTGCCAGGGATTCCAGGTCCACGGCTCCTGCCAGGACCTTTCCTTGCTGGTGGTCGGTGTGATTGCCGCCGATCTCCGTGCGGCCGGGGGCCGAGAAATAGGCAGTGGGCGTGCCTGCGAACTGCCGGGTAAATCCGGCATCCAGCATCGCCCGCTTTTCGTGTGTCAGAACATACTGTTTGGGCATAGCTTGACCTCCTTGCGGATTGCATTTTTCATTGTTCCATTATACGAGATATTCCGCCGACTTTCAATGGGGATGAGAAATATTTCTTTCATAATTCCTCTCCAAATGTGGGAAACACCCCCCGGCTTTCGCCGAGGGGTGTTTTCCGCGTTGGAATATGTTAGCTATAAAGAGAGTTATCAAAGAAGGTTATCGGTGTTGACCCAGCCCAGATCGGTGCGGGCCATCTTGCCCACCACTTCGTAGATATCAATCACAGCCATCTTCACATAGGTGCCTGCAGCCTGAGAGCAGGAGGCGTCGGTGTAAATGGGAGTGTTGTCCTGATAGACCACACGCGCATCCACAGCGGTGGTGCCCACGGGAGTCAGGTCCACGTAGTAGAGGTAGACCCAGCCGGCATCGCAGCGGCCCCAAGCCATGCCTTCACTGATGGTGGTTTCGTAAATCACCAGGGCCTGGCCGCCCTTCAAGGTGGTGGTCTTGGAAGCAGTCTGAGAAGCCGTGGAACGGACATTCAGCTCATTGGTGTTGATGACCTTGCCGGAGTAGCGGCGCACACCGGTGTTGCCCAGGGAACCATTGATAGGTCCGGAGGGATTAGAGGGGTTGGTAGGATCGGTGGGGTTGCCGGGTTCGGTGGGCTTGCTCTCCTCGATGTCGATAGCGCCCTTGGTCAGCTTGGACAGGAGAATCCAACCTGCCTCGTCCTCGAACTCAACCATGGCAAGGACGTCAGCCTTCTGAATCTTCACATTGGTAACCGTCACCTGGTCGCCCTTACGGAGGGTGAACGCCTTGGCAGACATGGTTTCGTCCGTATAGACCTTCTGGCTGTCAGAGGCAGTCAAGGTATAGGTGGGCTCACTCATGGGATCCAGTTCCACGCAGGTGTCGGGGCTGAGAATGTAGCCGTCGTTCACCCGGGCCCAGTAATAGGTCTGCTTGGTCACAGAAGTTATGCCATTCTCATCTGTTACCGAGTCAATGGTCTCAACGGTGCTCAGGAGTTCATGGATGGTAACGGGATTGCCGCTTGTAACCTTGCCGACAATTTCCTCATCCTTAGCAGTTGTGCTTCTGTAAATGTTGGTTTCCTTGTTCACATGACCCGTGAACACCACAGGCTTGGAATCGGTAACTGTGCTGGAAGAGCCGCTGCCGCTGCTGCCGCCATTGCCAGGAATCTCCTCATAGGAGGTCATGGCCACATAGTCCATGCAAATCCAGCCGTTTTCTACACGGCCCCACTTGGCGTTGCCAACAATCTTGGTTTCCAGAATCT